>JASHVE010000274.1 GCA_030039675.1 Acidobacteriaceae bacterium
CAGCTTGAACTGCGTGCGGCAGCGGTCGAGATTCTGGCTCGCGCGATGCACCTTGTAATAGTGGTCGCCCGCGAGGTAATCGGTGAGAAAACGCATGCCCTGTTCGAAGCAGATGAGCTTGCCGGAGAAGACCAGAAGCTCCCTTTCCAACTCAATCAGAAATGCGCCCGCCGTGCTCAAATAGCCGTGTGTGACGGCTTCAAAAAGCGCGAAATGCATGTTCACCTTGGCGAGATCCTGCTCGTCTTCTTTGACAGGGCAGGTCATGGTGCGCACCATGTCGCCGAAATCATACGGCGCCAGGCCCGGCATCGCGGTATCGAGATCGATGACACAGAGAGCTTCGCCAGTTGCATCGTCGAGCAGCACGTTGTTGAACTTGGTGTCATTGTGTGTCACGCGCTCCGGAAGGCCAGCGCTGAGCAATGCGGTGGTCATCGCTTTGCGCGCGAGGGCGAAGGCGATCTCCGGTTCTGCACTCTGCACGCGGCCGGCAGTGTCCTGCGCGATTGCATCTTCCAAGGCACGGAACCGCTTCGGCGTGTGATGGAAGTCGGGAATCGTGTGCTGAAGGCGCGGCGCGGGCAGGTCGATCAACATTTGTTGGAACCGGCCAAAAGCGCGCGCCGCTTCAAAGGCCTGTCGCTCCGATTCGATTTCGTTGCACGTGTGCGCGTTTTCGATAAAACGAAAGGCGCGCCAGTAGCTTCCCTCCTCATCCACAAGCCATACGCGGCCGCTCTGTTCCGGAATCAGAGTGAGCACACGGCGATCAAGGCCCGGCTCTCCGGCCATCCGCGCGGCCAGATGCGCCGTGATCCGCCGCAGATTCTCCATCACTGCGGCGGGATTGCGAAAGACCCTACCATTGATCCGCTGCAGGATGCAGCGTTCCGCGGAACCTGAGCGGTCGAAAAGCGCGCAGTAGGTGTCGTTGATGTGGCCGCTTCCGTAGGGTGCGGCGCGAACGAACTCGCCCTCGATCTGAAATCGACGCACGATAGCGCCAAGATCAAGCGCCTCGCTCACGACCAGAGTCTCTCCGGATACATACCTTGCGCGATGAGGCGGCGAATGTTTTCGACCACGCGCGGATGGTCTTCGCGGTAGGTGACGCCAAACCATGCATCGCCGGTACGCAGCACCTTCACGCGCGCTTGCCCCTCGGCAACCAGCTCGCCCACTGTGTTCGGAATGTAGCACTCGCGCTTGAGGTCCGCACCGTTGTGCCGGAGAAATTCCTCGAATCGGGTGCGCAGCCGGCCGAAGACGAGCGGCGTAAATCCCCACATGTTCATTGAGACAGGCTCATCGCCGGCGAGCACGGTCACGCGGCCATCCGCATCAGTGTTCTTCACCTGGGCGCCGTCGCGGCCTACGCCCGTTAACTCGACGATGTTGGCGAGGTAGCCTTCTGCATTGATCCGACAGACGGCGCGGGCCACTGTCCCGAATTCGGAGAGCGTGTTGCTTAGCGTGAATCCCACCATCGCGTAGTCGTCAGTCCCGGATTGGAGATGCTGCGCCAGCAGACGATAACTCTCCGCGCCGTAGAAGTCGTCGGCGTTGATCGCGGCGAAAGGCTCGCGGATGGCGTCGGCGGCCATCAGGATCGCGTGCGTGGTGCCCCAGGGCTTGGTGCGTCCAGCGGGCACCGCGAATCCGGCGGGAATCTTGTCCAGTTCCTGGAAGACATATTCGACGGCGATCCGGTTTTCAAACCGCGCACCGACGGTCTTTTTGAACAGATCCTCGATCTCCCTGCGCAGCACGAAAACCAGCTTGCCGAAGCCGGCGCGCAGCGCGTCGTAAACCGAATAGTCAAGAATGGCTTCTCCGGCGGGGCCGACGGGATCAATCTGCTTGAGGCCGCCGTAGCGGCTGCCCATGCCCGCGGCCAGAACCAGCAAAGTGGGTGTCTTGGTCGAATTCATTGGGTAGCTTGCAACTATGTTGTCGGCGATTGTTATGCAATGACCGGCAGCGTGGGAATGGAACCCTGCTGCTTGGCTTCGGCAACGACGGCGTCCAGGTGCTCGAGCACTTCTTCCACCGTCATCGTGTAGACCTCGCGCTGGGCGTCGTAGCCTTCTTCAATGAGTTGTTTCAGGTAGCGGCCGGCGATCTGCGCGGCGAGATAGTCGGTAATGACTTTGCCGCTGCGCTTCTTCTGTTCCACCCACGCTGTGCAGGGCAAGGCGATCCACATGGGGCGCCCGTTTACGTCGAAGCGAATATCGACGGCGTCGGCGTGGCGGGTGGCGATGGCCACCATGGTGCCCTTCCAGTGGATGTGCAGGTCCTCTCCGGTCCAGCGGTCGGCGACGTGGAAATCCTCGTACATAGACTTAGGTTACCGCTCCGGAGTGCCCACGGCAAGCGGGACGGAGTGCCCACGGCAAGTGGGACGGAACGGGAACGGCGAATCGAAGGTTTGTGCTCTCCCACCCTTGGCGCCAAAAAGCCGCGCCCAGGATGGGGCACCCGTTTGCCCTCTGGTGGACGCTCCTCTTGGCCCGCTGATAGACTAATTGGGTTGCAGTCGCAGTGATTCAGCCGTCTGGCCCCCGCCTGCAAGTCAATCAGCGAAGGATTAGAGAGAACCCGTGGATACGCAAACCCGTCACGCCCTGAAGCAAGACAAGTTCGCCCAGGCCGCCGCCAGCGGCGCCAGCTGGCTCAGCGACCACAGCGCCAGCGTTCTGCGTTGGGGGGTCAGTGTCGGCGTGGTTGTTGTGGTGGGCATTGCCGCCTCAATTTATTGGAACGTGCGGACATCGGCTGCGGATCTGGCGCTGGGCGCAGCCATCGATGTGTACAACTCTCCGTTGGCGCAACCCGGCGAGCCTCCCATGCCCGGCATCTACACTTCGGCGGCTGCGCGCGCCAAGGAAGCCAATCGCCAGTTTGTCGCCGTAGCGCACGACTTTAGCTGGCTGCCGGAGGCGGCCAGGGCTCATTATTTCGCCGGAGTGACGTATGAAGATCTCGGTCAGAATGGCCCGGCCGAGAGCGAACTGAAGGCCGCTTCCGGCTCATCGAACCGCAATCTCTCCAACCTGGCCAAACTGGCGCTTGCCGGGCTCTATCATCAAATGGGCCGCGACGGTGAGGCGATCGCTCTTTACAATGAGCTGGTTGCCAAACCGTCGGAAACCGTCTCTGCGGCTGTGGCGCAGCTCGGTCTTGCCGATCTCTACGTCGCGGAGGGCAAGCAGGAAGAGGCCCGGATGCTCTGGGCGAAGGTCAAGGACGCCGACAAGGACGGCGCAGCCGGCAACATCGCGTCGGAAAAGCTTTCCGCCAAACAGTAGACGGCTGCATTGGTATCATCTCCTCTCCCGTTTGACGCCTCCCGCGGGGTGGGCGTGCGTCTGAGCATTTTCCAATGTGCCTGCGTCTATTGTGCATGAGCACCGGCCAGGCAATTTTTGCAGGTTGGATGGAGATTTCAAACAGCGCCGCGGCCGAAGATGCCCGCACCCGGGCGGAGGAAGCGGCCCTTGCGGCGCTGGTAGATCAGTACGCCAGCGCGCTCTATCGCGTGGCTTTTTCTGTCCTCCGCAATCCCGCCGATGCCGAAGACGCCGTGCAGGAAACCTTTCTGCGCGTACTGCGGCATCGCGATACGCTGGATGAGGTCCGCGATCACCGCGTCTGGCTGATCCGTATCGTCTGGAACATCGTGCTGGACCGCAAGCGCCGCGCCAAAACCCGGCCTGAGACCGACGACGTGGCCGAACTGGTGCGCGTGCTACCCGCCAACGGGCTCTCAGCCGAAGAACGCGCCGCCGCCGCGCAGCATCACGCGCATGTGCTGGCCTGCGTCGAACAGCTTCCGCCGAAGGAGCGCGAAGTGTTGCAGCTCTCCGCCTTCGAGGAACTGTCGAGCGTGGAGATCGCCGCGGTTCTCGGCATCACGGAATCCAGCGTTCGTTCGCGGCTTTTTCGCGCGCGCAATCTGATGGCAGGCCTGCTCAATCACGCGAGGAGTCTGCGATGAGCTCCAACTCTCACAATCCGCTTGCTGCGGGCCCCGCATCGTCTACGGAAGAGACGCTGCGGCTGGTGGCTAGTCTTCCCGCTCCCGAGGGGCTCGAAGACCGGATCCACAAGGTTCTGCGATCGGCCCCGCGCCGCAGCGTGGTTCTGTCTTGGCCTGCGAAGAACCTGCTGCGTCGTGACTGGATGCGCGCCGCAGCCGCAGCTGCGATTGCCTTTGTGGTTGCCGGCGGCGGATGGGGCGTGTACTCGCGCGTTCAGCACGGGCAACCGGCGATGCCGGCGCATGTTACGGCTCCCGGCGGCTTTTCTGGTGCGGGCGCCATTCGCACGCCGCAGACGCTCGACGGTCCCATTGTGAGCCATCCTGCGAAGATGCAGCCTGCGCAACCTAAGACGTCGAAGAAGAAGACCTCAGCACACGCGAGCCCACCTCAGGGCGCCGCAAGCAAAACGGCTGCTGCGCAATCCAGCGCGCCCCCTGCCCAGTAACTCTAAGTTCGCGCAGAGCTGCCGGGCTCTAGGCTTCTTTGGTCAATGCACGAATCAGGACTCCCAGCAGCGCCAGCACAACAGCACCCCAGAACGCCGGACCGAAGCCCTGCACGCGGAAGCCGCGAACAACGCTCGATGCAAGCAGGATCATCAGACCGTTGATCACTAATAAGAAAATTCCCAGGGTAAGAATGCTCAACGGAAAGGTGATGATCTTCAGGAAGAAGCCGAGTGTGGCGTTGAGCAGGCCGATCACCAGCGAGGCGATCATCGCCGGCCACAGGCCGTGCACATAAAAGCCTGGCACGATGTGCGCAACAATCAGAAGAGCAATCGCGCTCAATATCCAGTGAAGTAACAGTCCTAACATGGATCGTTCTCCTTCGAGCGGTCGCTGCAGAGTTCAGTTTGCGCCGGAGCCGTGTGCGACCGTTCTCGTCAGTCTGCAGGCTATTCTTTTTATGATGCTAAAGCCTGCGCGCGCGACAAGAACAGGATTCTTTTACCGCTTTTAGAGCAGTTCCCGAATTACGTCGACTTTATGAGCGCCGTGCAAGGAGGCCTTTTCTTGAGGAAACGGCCACTTAGACATCTTCCTTCGGTCTACACAAATTCGGGAACTGCTATAGCGTCCATCGAAGGTCCGGCCGCACACCCCCGCTTTTTCTGCCCGTCCTCAGCCTTTGCTCTTTCAATTACCATCGCAGTTAGTGATGGCTTGTCTACGGTTTCTTTCTTTCCTGCTGCTGCCGGCGCTGTTTTCAGCCGGAGTGGCCGCGAAGCCGCGGCCCATTCCGGTGAAGGTAGTGGTGATCACCATGTTTGAGGTTGGCTCCGACACCGGCGACGCGCCCGGCGAACTGCAGTACTGGGTGGAACGCGATCATCTCGACCGTGTTTACCAACTGCCCGCCGGTTACCATGCCGTGCGCATGAATGGGGAGGGAGAGATGGCCGTGCTCACCGGACCGGGAACGGCGCACGCGGCGTCGACGGTTATGGCCGTGGGGCTGGATCCGCGTTTCGATTTCAGCCACGCTTATTGGATCGTTGCCGGAATCGCCGGCGGGTGTCCGGATCGCATCTCGCTGGGCTCGGCTGCGTGGGCGCGCTGGGTAGTGGATGGCGATCTGGCCTACGAGATCGATGCGCGCGAGATTCCGTCCGATTGGAGCACCGGTTATCTACCCTGGCATAAGCAAAAGCCTTTCGAGCAGCCGGTGCAACCGCCGGACGGCCAGGTCTACGCGCTCAACGCCGGCCTTACGCAGTGGGCCTTCGACCTGACGCGCGGCATCCAGCTCGAAGACTCAGACAAATTGAAAGAAATTCGCAGTCATTTCGACGGCGCGGCGGCGCAGCGCCCACCCTTCGTGACCCTCGGTGACGAGATATCGTCTTCGACTTTCTGGCATGGCAAACTTCTGGATGCCTGGGCCTCGGAGTGGGTGTCTTACTTCACCGGCGGCAAGGGGCAATTTGCGACCACGGCAATGGAAGACACGGGGACATTGCAATCGCTTACGTATCTCGCCCAAGCCGGCCGCGTGGATGCGAATCGCGTCCTGGTGCTGCGCGCGGTGAGCAACTACGACCGGCAGGCGCAGGGCCTTACAGCGGCAGAGAACCTTGCCCGGCAGCGCATTGGCACGTATGGGGCCTATCTGCCCGCGCTTGAAGGCGCGTACAAAGTTGGCCACACCGTGGTGAACGAGTTGCTCACGCACTGGCAGCAGTACGCACAGGCGCCCCCGCAAGCCAAGGAATAACCGCAGCCGCTTACCGCAGCTTAGCGTTGAGGGGTTCGATGCGTTGCAGCAGAGTGCGATACCTGCGGCGCGTCTTCCACCGGATTGGTGCGCGACTCGGCAGCGCCGTGGGTCAGGTGCCCTGGATGGGGGCGATCCTGCACTCCCTTCGGTTTGCTCTTAGTAAACGCCGGAGCGGGAAGGCTAGAGCGGTTCCACAGTTGATGTGCCCTTGCCGAAGCCGCGGAAGGTGGCATTTTCTTTGGGAAAATGCCACTTTGCAGCAGTGGCTTCGGAATATAGCAACTGTGAAACCGCTGTAGTGGCGACCATTTCACTTTCGCGAACTCTGTGCTGAGAGTGCATATCGGATTGTTTCTTCATCGTAAGCATCTCCTCGCCGGTCCCGGCCAACAGCGAAGCGCAGCATGCCGGGGGCGGTCTGCTTTTCCTCCACCCTGGGATGCGAGGTGGGCGGAGGAGGTTAGCCGCAACAGCAGGCTCCCCATGGGGCCGATGCTGCGGATCGATTGGATGGAACTGGATGGAACGCAACTGCCTTGAAAGTTTTTTGAAGTGAACACAGCGATCGACCACTTCCAATCGAAGCGCGCGGTGCATGTCGCTTCTCGAATGCTGCTCTCCTCAACGCCCTGCTTGGCGAGATACGGGCAGACAGTGGAGAATGCTTAGGTTCCGCAAATCAGGTTCTCGATTGCACTCTGCGTGCGGCCCAAGCGGCTGGTGCGGCGGGTGTCAACGAAGGCAGGGGAGGCAGATGCATTCTTTGTTGCATTCCGTGTGGTTAGGTGAGTTCATGGGCACGCTGATCCTCGTGCTGCTGGGCACCGGGGTAAACGCCGGCGTTACGCTGCGCAAATCCTACGCAGCCGATTCCGGATGGATCGTGATCACCACGGGCTGGGCAATTGCCGTGCTCTGCGGTGTGGTCGTAGCGCAAGCCTTCGGCAGCCCCGGCGCGTATTTGAATCCTGCAATTACGCTGGCTGCGGCAGTGGTGAATGGGGATTTCTCCCAGGTGGTGCTCTACTGGTCGGCGCAGATGCTGGGTGCTGTCACCGGCGCGACGCTGATGGCTCTCCACTACGCCCCACACTGGCGTCTCACGCCCGATCCGGCGGCGAAGCTGGGTGTTTTCTGCACGAATGCCGCGGTGCGCAGTCCGCTGGCGAATATCTTCAGCGAGATCGTGGGCACCATGGTGCTGGTCATCGTGGCCAGCGCCATAGGCTCGCACGGCGTTGCGGCCAGCGGATTGGCTGGAGGAGTAGGACCATGGCTCGTGGGCAGCCTGGTGTGGGGGATCGGCCTTTCGCTGGGCGGTACCACGGGCTATGCGATCAATCCTGCGCGCGACCTGGGGCCGCGCCTGGCGCACGCGCTGTTGCCGATTCCCGGCAAAGGCAGCTCCAACTGGAGCTACGCGCCGATGCCGCTCATCGGCGACCTCGCGGGCGGTGCGCTCGCTGGTCTGTTGCTGCATTACGCGCGGTTGTGAGAAAGGAGCGTTGGATGAAGCTCGTGGATCGCATCTTCGGCTGGATTCTCATCGCCGGCTCCCTCCTGCACGGTATCGGCTCGTATCTGGGTTACAGGAATGAGCCGATGATGCTGTTATGGGCACTTTGCGCCTCGCTGGCCGCGCTGCTGGTCGGGGTCATCAACCTGTTGCGAGCGAGCAGACCCTCCGACCGGCCTGTCGCGTGGATTGCGCTGCTCGGAAGCCTTGCCTGGGCCATCGCTGCATTCGTGTTCGGAGCGCTCATTGGCAACGTCTTTGATGTGAGAGCGCTGATTCATGGAATCGCCGCCCTCGCGCTTGCGGCGTTCAGCGTGAAGACGTTGTTGACACCCGCGGAAGTTGTATCCTCAGTTTGAAGAAGTGACCTATGACCGAATCTTTTCTGTTGCTTGATTCCCGCGATAACGTGGTGGTGGCGCTCGCAACGCTGGAGCCGGGTACGCTCGTACGCTATGGAAACGGCGCCTCGCCCGCATCCTGCAGCGCTGCAGAGACGATTCCCGCCAAGCAGAAGATGGCGCTCGCGGATCTGCAGGCGGGCGACCTGATCTTCATGTATGGCATGGTGGTGGGCGAAGCGGTGAAGCCGATTGCGCGCGGCGGTCTGCTGACGACAAACAACATCCGGCATCGGACTGGCGACTACTCGGCGGTGCGTCATCCGGCTGCGGTCGCGCCGCCGGATGCATCTGCCTGGGCCGGCGGCTCCTTTCTCGGTTATCGCCGCGCTGACGGTCAGGTGGGCACACGCAATTACTGGATCGTGGTGCCGCTGGTGTTTTGCGAGAACCGCAACGTGGAGCAGATGCGTGAGGCGCTCGAAGAAGAGCTTGGGTATGGGCGCGCCAACAATCGCTATCGCCAGCACGTCCGGGATCTGGTTCATGCGCGCTCGAATCTTAGCGGGCCTTCCGATGAGAACGCGCAGTTGCACTCGGAGCGGATTTTCCCCAATCTCGATGGCATCCGCTTTCTCACGCACCAGCTAGGCTGCGGCGGCACGCGGCAGGACGCACAGGCGCTCTGCGGCCTGCTTGCCGGCTACATTCATCATCCCAACGTGGCCGGAGCCACGGTGCTGAGCCTGGGCTGCCAGAATGCGCAGGCGAGCCTGCTGATGGAAGAGCTCCGCGCCCGCGATCCCGAGTTGCGCAAGCCGGTGCTGATCTTCGAGCAGCAGAAGTCGGGTCATGAGGCTGCGCTGATGAAGCAGGCCCTGGACCAGACCTTCGCGGCCCTCGCCGAAGCGAATCGCGTCCGGCGGGAACCGGCACCGCTCGCGGCGCTGACAGTTGGCTTGCAATGCGGCGGGTCAGACGGCTTCAGCGGCATCTCGGCGAATCCGGCGGTAGGCTACGTCTCGGATCTGGTTGTGGGTGTCGGCGGCAAAACCATGCTCTCGGAGTTTCCTGAGCTTCACGGAGTTGAACAGGAGCTGATCAACCGCTGCGCTACCGATGAGCTTGCGGCACGCTTTTCGAATCTCATGCAGACCTACGCGGCGCGGGCCAGGGCTGTGCAGTCGGATTTCGCATTCAATCCGTCGCCCGGTAACATCCGCGATGGCCTGATCACCGACGCAATCAAATCGGCCGGCGCGGCGCGCAAGGGTGGCGTCTCGCGGGTGAGCGACGTGATTGACTATCCAGAGTACGTTGCCAAGCCGGGGCTTACGCTGCAATGCACGCCGGGCAACGACGTGGAAAGCGTGACCGCGCAGGTGGGTGCGGGCTGCAACATCGTCCTCTTCACTACCGGGCTGGGCACACCGACCGGAAATCCGATTGCGCCGGTGCTAAAGATCTCCACCAACTCAAAGCTGGCCGAACGGATGGGCGACATCATCGACTTCGATGCCGGCGGCATCGTGACGGGCGAGACCACGGTCGCAGAGTGCGCGGAGAAGCTGCTCGAACGATCCATCGACGTCGCGAGCGGCAATCGCCTTACCAAAGCCGAAGAGCGCGGCCAGATCGATTTCATTCCGTGGAAGCGCGGCGTCTCGCTCTAACGCGAGTTAACGCGATTCATTCAAGATACGAAGCCACCACGGCCAGCGCGGCAATCGCCGCCGTTTCTGCGCGCAGAATGCGCGGCCCCAGTGTGACGGCCCGCCAACCGCTGGAATCGAAGAGCGCTTCCTCTGCGGGTGCCCATCCACCTTCAGGGCCGATGGCGATCTCGATGGATGGCATTTCAGTTCCCGCGGCAGCGTCAATCTCGTCGAGCGCATGACGCAGCGTGGTGGTGCGCTCCTGCTCGGCCAGCACGATGCGGGTTGCATCGGACGCTGCTTTCACGCGCGCTGCAAGCGGCACGGGATCATGGATTACCGGCACATCAGAACGCCGCGCCTGCTTCGCCGCCTCGTACGCTATGCGCCGCCAGCGCTCAACGCGCTTTTCCGCGGCCTGGGCAAGATGCTTGTCGGTGCGCCGCGCGATCGTCGGCGCAATGGCCGCAACGCCCAGTTCTGTGGCTTTCTCCATCGCCCATTCGATGTGGTCGAATTTATAAATCGCAAGGGCGAGCGTGATAGGCATCGCCGGATCGGCTTCGAGCTCCGCGATCAGGTTAAAGCGCACTTCGCTCTGCTCACCGGCCAGCGATACCGCCACAACCTCGGCATGGAAGACGTGTCCGCCGGCGACCACGTCCGCTTCCATGCCCTTCTGCGCCCGCAGGACGCGTGCCATGTGCTCGGCCTGCGCTCCCACTAAAGTGGCAGTCGCTTCATCCCAGTGTTCGGCGATCCAACGGCGGCGCGTCATGCTGCGTTCTCCTCGAATGCTCCTTCCGAAGTGTAAATCACCGCATAAACACTGAGGGGAACGCTTTGAAGCGTTCCCCTCAGTGTTGCCTTTTTGGTTGGTCGATCCGCTACTTTTTCTTGGCTGCCTTCTTCGCGGCCTTCTTAGCGGGTGCCTTTTTCGCTGCCTTCTTGGCTGCTTTCTTTGTTGCCATTTGCCTATTCTCCCTTTTCGATGGGTTGCATCGAGTCTGCAATCCGTAGATTGCAGTTGAAGAATGTATAGAATCGCGCCGCATCGATGTCAAGAAAAAAACGTCATGAGAGTGGAAAAAAGAGCAACAATTTTTTCGGCGCGGACTTTTTGCGATGCTTCGATGAGAGATTAGAAGGTATCGAATCGCTCTTCATCGAGAAGATGGAAGCAGAAATTGCGTGATGCGTGAGAGACACATCGCCTTCTTTCCTCGCCAGCCTCAACACTCGATTACATTCAGCGCAAGCCCGGCCAGACTGGTCTCTTTATAGCGCGATTGCATATCGAGGCCGGTCAGATACATGGTGCGGATGACCTGATCGAGCGACACTTTGTGCGCTTCGGACTCGTTCATCGCAATGCGCGCGGCATGTACGGCCTTCACCGCGCCCATCGCATTGCGCTCGATGCATGGAATCTGGACAAGTCCGCCAATGGGATCGCAGGTCATGCCCAGATTGTGCTCCATCGCGATCTCGGCTGCGTGTTCGATCTGCCCGTTGGTGCCGCCGAGAGCGGCCGTCAGTCCGCCAGCGGCCATCGAACAGGCCACACCCACCTCACCCTGGCAGCCCACCTCGGCGCCGCTGATGGACGCGTTCTCTTTGTAGAGGCTTCCGATAGCCGCCGATGTGAGAAAGAAGCGCAGGATGCCCTCATGATCAGCATCGGGAATAAAGCGCTCATAGTAACGCGCAACCGCGGGCACCACCCCGGCCGCGCCATTCGTCGGCGCAGTCACCACGCGTCCACCCGCGGCGTTCTCTTCATTCACCGCCATCGCATAAACCGTGACCCAGTCGAGCGGAGCGAGCGGATCGCCGATTTTTCCATCGACTTCTTTCTCGCGCAGGCGGTCGGCGAGCCGATGCGCGCGCCGTCTTACATGCAAGCCGCCAGGCAGAATGCCCTCCGCCGTCATGCCGCGATCGATACACGCACACATCGTCTGCCAGATGCTGTCAATGCCATCACGCACGACCGCCACCGGCGCGCGGTCATCGCTTCCATCGACCCGGGCGCACTCGTTCTCCAGCATGAGCTGGCTGATAGAGAGCTCATGAGTGTGGCACTTCTCCAGCAGTTCCGCCGCGCTATGAAATGGAAACGGAATTTTTTTCTCGTTTTGGACCGACGCCGTGCCCGGCCCGCTGCCGTCTTCCACGATGAATCCGCCGCCGATGGAAAAGAACGTCCGTTCATCGAGGGCCGCACCCTGCGAATCGAATGCCATGAACCGCAAGCCATTGGGATGCTGCATCCGCGCACCGGGAGGAAACATGCTGTCGCGGCGGAAGAGCAGGTCGCGCGCTTCGTCGAAGGGAATGGCCTTCGATCGGGCGAGAGTGATCCGATACTCGGTGCGGATGGCGGCGACAGTCGAATCAATGGTCACGGGATCGATCGTCGCCGGCTCGTTGCCGGCCAAACCAAGAAGAACCGCGCGATCCGTCGCGTGACCAAGACCGGTCAGTGCAAGCGAGCCAAACAATTCAACCTGCACCCGTGCAACACGATCGAGCAGACCGCGGGATGCAAGTTCGCAGGCGAAGCGGCACGAGGCGCGCATGGGACCCATCGTGTGGGAACTCGAGGGCCCGACGCCGATCTTGTACAGCTCAAAGAGACTCGCGGTCACGCTTAAGATTGTAGCCGGGTTCGATGTTTGGCGCGCAGAGGACGATGGCAGTCATGGCCTCTCAGGCCAGTCTTTATCGGGACTCACGGGAAGCGGCTGATTCGCGCTGAGATTTTCTGGAGTGATGGCAGCGAAGATGAAGTCTTCCGGCGGAACCGGACTTCCGGCGAGCCGGCGCAGCATCGCCAACTGACCGGCATGCGTCATTGCATCGGAAAATGGGCCCTGCAGCAAAATCTCGGGAGTGATCTCTCGCAATTCCGTGCCATTTTCAAGATGCCGCGCCAGATCTTCTATTACTTCGTGAAAATGCGCCACTGCATCCTTGAAAGCAGGAAGGTCAGGCGGGCGATAGCTGCCTCCGATGAAGTGAGTGCGCGCGTAACCGAGCACGCTGTCCATGTGGCGGATCAGCTCATGGGGAGTTCTGACTTTTAGCGCCGCGCGAAAGGATGAAAACTCCGACGGGGCATCGCGCAGCGCCTTCTGCGTTCTATAAGCGAGCGCCGCCAGAAAATGCCGCAACATCTTTCTCCTGTCGTCCATCTCTACTTCCTTCGCCATCGAGATGAGCTCATCATAGTCTGGATTCCGGGCCCCGATTCCAGGCGAATCATTCTCTTACTCCCTGCTCCTTGCTTCTGGTACACTCGCTGCAATCCTCCCAACATGCTCTTCAAGGCACTCAGCGCGGCTGTCTATGGCATCGACGCCAACCTCATCGACGTGGAGGTGGACTATAGCGGTGTCGTCAGCGACCAGGATCACTTTCATACCGTCGGACTTCCGGACGCGGCCGTGCGCGAGAGCCGCGACCGCGTGCGCGCGGCGATCAAAAACTCCGGCTATCTGATTCCGCCCACGCACATCACCATCAATCTCGCGCCGGCCGATCTCAAGAAGGAAGGTTCGGGATTCGATCTGCCCATCGCGGTCGGCATTCTCGGCGCATACGGCGCTTTGCGCATCAACGATCTCAGCCAGTTCCTGCTTGTGGGCGAGCTGGGTCTCGACGGCAGCGTGCGCCCGATTCCAGGCATTCTGCCCATCGCCATCCTTGCACGCGAGAAGGGCATTCCCAATCTGATCCTTCCCGCCGCAGATGCCGCTGAAGCTGCGGTTGTCGAAGGCGTGCGTGTTTTTCCGGTCGCGTCGCTGCTCGATGTATTGGATCTGCTGAACAGCGCAGTCCTCGGCGCCATCCAGCGTGAGCCATTCCGCATTGCGACAGAAAAGCTGCTCGGCGAACTGCAGCTTTTCAATGTGGACTTCTGCGATGTGCGCGGCCAGCAGACGGCCAAGCGCGCGCTTGAAGTGGCCGCCGCGGGCAGTCACAACATTCTCATGATCGGTCCGCCGGGCTCGGGCAAGACGATGCTGGCCAAGCGGCTGCCGTCAATCCTTGCTCCGCTCACCTTCGACGAAGCATTAGAGACCACGAAGATTCACTCCGTCGCCGGCGTGCTCAACGGCGCAGGACTGGTCACGCAGCGGCCCTTCCGCTCGCCGCATCACACCATCTCCGATGCGGGGCTGATTGGCGGCGGTATCGTCCCGCGTCCGGGCGAGGTGTCGCTGGCGCACAACGGCCTCTTGTTTCTGGATGAGCTGCCGGAGTTTCCGCGCAACGTGCTCGAAGTCATGCGCCAGCCGCTCGAAGATCACACGGTGACCATTGCCCGCGCCTCCATGTCGCTGAGTTTTCCGGCGCGGTTCATGTTGGCGGCGGCGATGAATCCCTGCCCGTGCGGCTACTTCAACGACAAATCGCGCGAGTGCCTGTGTACGCCGCCCATGATCCAGCGCTACGTCGCCAAAATCTCCGGCCCGCTGCTCGACCGCATCGACATCCACATCGAGGTGCCGGCCGTTCAATATAAGGAGCTGCGCGGCGGTGCGGCGGCCGAAGGCTCGGCGCAGATCCGCGACCGCGTTATGGCCGCGCGCGATCGCCAGCGGCAACGCTTCTCCAAAACCAGAGAAAATATTTACTCGAATGCACAAATGACGACCCGACAGATTCGCGCCCACTGCGAGCTGAGCCCGGAGGCGGAAAAGCTGCTGGAACGTGCTATGCAGCAGCAGGGCCTCACAGCGCGCGCCCATGACCGTATCCTCAAGGTCGCGCGCACCATTGCCGACCTCGAAGGCGTCGACCGCCTGGCCGTGGCGCATCTCGCCGAGGCTATCCAATATAGAACGCTGGACCGCAGCTACTGGGCCTAGTTCTGAGGATTCCGGCAGGAGGGTCTGAGCGCACTTCGACTGTATTTTACTTCCTGGTTAACATTACCTTGGGTACCGATGATTCTTGAGCCCGGAGGCCGATAATTGAATCAAGCCGTTTAAGAAAAGTCTCATCGACGTTCTTCACGGTGTTCCCCGGGGGTCCTGGAGGCTGTCGATGCGCGAGGTGGTTTTGGTAGCCGGCTGGGACGTGCTGTTTTGTGCGATTCCGTGTTTAGGGATACTTTTGTTTAGCTTTTATCGTCTGGACCGGCTGATTTCTGCAGTCAGGAATGAGGAGCAGGCGGCGGATACTGGTTCTGAGCGGCCAGCTTGGGACGTCGAGCAAGAGAACGTTCCCATTGAAGTCAGGTCAGGATACGCCGGGGTTGGCCACCCGTAATCAGCTGGATGCCGGCCCCGGAGCTCTCAGGCGCCGTTATAGGTCCACAGAGCCCGGTGCTTGTTGCCGTGGGTACTTCCGGAGGATATTATCTGTATTAATTACAATAGTTTATGCCGAGCTTGCGAAGAGAGAAGACGGCGCGGATTCTGCCACGGGAACGCCGAAAAAACAGTTGACCTCAATCTCCTTCCGGTATAATCTCAATAGTGCCATCCAGGGCGGGCTGCGCACTACACTCTGCGCGCCGATGAGCGAATTCCTGCATCCAATTTGAGCAAGGGCTCAGGAGATGAACTGGTGGGTCGCAGATCCTGCCAGCAATGGGAATAACGGAATATGGTTCCCACGCGGGAAGACGTGCCCCTGCTTCGAGATGGCTTGTATCGCAACGTGCAATTTTTCGTCAGCAATAATCTGAGCTTCAGGCGCACGCTGTGCGTCTAAAGGATTGAGTGGAAGAAATTCAGGAAGCGTAGTTTGTACAGCTTTGCTGCACCGGCGGCGCCAAGAAGCTCCAGCCGGGCAGGTGACAGAAGAAGGAGATTAGCAATGCGTTCCGATTTGGTTTTTGGGGCACTTTCTCATGTGTCCAATCGCTATCAGCTGTGCCAATTGGCGAGCAAGGCGACTCGCAAGCTGCATAAGCCGAACACGCGGCTGCAGGACACGACGAATGAAGTTCTGTGCCGTTTCCATACAACGAATCCGGGCCTGACCGCGACTCAACAGGCGCAGGCATCGCAACCCGTGGAGAGGCGCAGGGCGGCTTGACTGCGCCTCAAGCTTCCTCCACATTGAGCCAGGCTAAGGTTCACAGTATTTTCCCGTTGCAGGCGGATTTTCTCTCGCAGTATTTCGATACTCCAGTTGAATTCGGGTGATCCTTGCTGACTGGTTTGTCCCCCGATGCCCGCCCACTGATCCCTGTTTATTGATCCTGGAGCCCATTCCTTCCGTACCCTACCCCTATATCCCGCCCTTTCGCAGGTGAACTAATGACCATCGCCGAACTCAAAGAGAAAAACATCACCGAACTGAGCCGCATCGCTCGGACCCTGGAAATACCGGGGACGAGCGGCCTGCGCAAGCAGGATCTGATCTTCAAGATCCTGCAAGCGCAAAGCGAAAAGGAAGGCCACATCTTCGCCGAAGGCGTGCTGGAGATCTTGCCCGACGGCTACGGTTTTCTGCGCTCGCCCGATTACAACTATCTGCCCGGCCCCGACGACATCTATGTTTCCCCGTCGCAGATCCGCAAGTTCGACCTGAAGACGGGCGACTCGATCAGCGGCAACGTGCGGCCTCCGCATGAGGGCGAAAAGTACTTCGCGCTGGTGAAGATCGAAGCCATCAACTTCGAGTCGCCGGAAGAGACGCGCAACAAGATCCTCTTCGACAATCTCACGCCGCTCTATCCGCAGGAACGCATCAAGATGGAGACGGTGCGCGAGGCCACCAGCGGCCGCGTGATGGACCTGCTGACGCCCGTGGGTAAAGGGCAGCGCGGGCTGATCGTGGCGCCGCCGCGTACCGGCAAAACGATGCTGCTGCAGTCGATCGCCAACTCGATCACCGCAAACCACCCCGAGGTGGTGCTGATCGTGCTGCTCATCGACGAACGGCCTGAAGAAGTCACCGACATGCAGCGCTCGGTGAAGGGCGAAGTCATCAGCTCCACCTTCGATGAGCCCGCCGCGCGCCACGTACAGGTGGCCGAGATGGTCATCGAGAAGGCCAAGCGCCTGGTGGAGCACAAGCGCGACGTCGTGATCCTGCTCGATTCGATCACGCGCCTGGCGCGCGCCTACAACACCATCGTGCCGCCGTCGGGCAAGGTGCTCTCGGGCGGCGTGGATTCGAATGCATTGCAGCGGCCGAAGCGTTTCTTCGGCGCGGCCCGCAACATTGAGGAAGGCGGATCGCTCACCATCATCGCCACTGCGCTCGTTGACACCGGCTCGCGCATGGACGAAGTGATCTTCGAAGAGTTCAAGGGCACAGGCAACATGGAGATCATTCTCGACCGCAAGCTGGTCGACAAGCGCGTTTTCCCGGCCATCGACATTCAGCGCTCCGGCACGCGTAAGGAAGAGCTGCTCATTCCCAAGGACGATCTGCAGCGCATCTTTGTGCTCCGCCGGGTGCTGAACCCGCTGTCGCCCGTGGAAGCCATGGAGTTGCTGATCACGCGCCTGGAAAAGGTGCGCAACAACGCCGAGTTCCTGCAGAACATGAACCAGCTTTAAGACAGGCGGCCCCGCACCCGGGTTTTGAGCTCTGTCGCAACACGGCGCGCAAAGCCGCTCTTCCGGGAATGCGCGCCCGCTGGTAAAATAGATAAGGTTGTGGGGCTGTAGCTCAGCTGGGAGAGCGCCTCGTTCGCAACGAGGAGGCCAGCGGTTCGATCCCGCTCAGCTCCACCAATTCTCCCTCTACACATCTTCAGCGCTTCGGTCCTTCGCTCTGCTCAGGATTTCGCCTGCGGGCTCAGACGCCCGCAAAACGGCTCAAGTTCGATCCCGCTCAGCTCCACCAAATCCCTCCCCATCGCCCTTGTGATCCCACGGCGGTAACCACCTTCGAAACAAGCGCGCTTATATACTGGGTCCAATCGAGGTGAACGTTTGCCCCAGACCCTCTCTCTACCGGAATCGACGGCCGCGGAGCTTCGACCGCTCTGCGTCGATCTGGATGGAACGCTGGTCAAATCCGATACGCTGATCGATTCGCTGCTGGTGCTGGTGCGCACGCATCCGGAGCGCATTCTCCGCTTGCCGGGCCGGCTGGTCCGCGGCAAGGCGGCCTTCAAGGCCTACGTGACGGAGCAAGTGTCTCTCGACGTCGCCCATCTGCCTTACAACCGCAAGCTGCTGCAGTTTCTTTTGGAGGAGCACCGGCGCGGGCGTGCCCTTTATTTGGCCACAGGCGCGGATGAACGCCTGGCCCAGCGCGTTGCAGACCATCTGGGCATCTTCCGCGGGGTCCTGGGCAGCGACGGCGCCACCAATCTCACCGGCAATAAAAAGCTCGATAGCCTGCGCAGCCGTTTGGGCGCGGGCGAGTTCGACTATGTAGGGAACGACGCGCCGGACCTGCCATTGCTGGCGCGGGCTGCCGAGCCACTGGTCGCCAATCCCAGCCTGCGCCTGCGCAGGAAGCTGCGCCTGCGCGGCATTCAGCCGCAGCGCGCCTTTGAGGAGCGCAGCCGGCAACTCGACTCGGGAGTAAAAGCGCTGCGCCCGCACCAGTGGGCCAAGAATCTGCTCATCTTTCTGCCGTTGCTTCTGGCGCATGTCATCGCGGTTGACCGGCTGCTGACGGCACTTCTGGCCTTTTGCTGTTTCTGCCTCACCGCTTCGGCTACATACATCGTCAACGACCTGCTCGATATCGAGGCCGACCGCCGTCACCCTACGAAGCGGTTGCGGCCGTTTGCCTCAGGCGACCTCTCGGCCTTTGCAGGGCTCACTGTTGTCGTGGCGTTTTTGTCGCTTGCGTTCTGCGGTGCGCGGCTGCTGCCGATGGCGTTCCTGGGCTGGCTGCTGCTCTATCTGGTCGCCACACTCACGTACTCGCTGTACCTGAAGCGGATCGCGCTGGTGGACGTGCTGGTGCTTTCAGGCCTCTACACGCTGCGCCTGCTGGCCGGCAGCGCAGCCACTGGCTCGCATATTTCCCCATGGCTGGCCGGATTCTCAGTCTTCCTGTTTTTCTCGCTGGCGATTGTGAAGCGCTTCGCGGAGCTTGAGAATCTGCGCTCCAGCGGATCGCCACCGCGCAACGGACGTGGCTATCTTGTGGCCGACATCGAACAACTCCGCAGCTTCGGCACCTCGAGCGCGTTTGCCGCGGTGATGGTCTTCGCCATTTACATCAGCAGCAGGGAAGTGATGATGCTCTACCGGCATCCGGAGACCCTGTGGCTGATCATGCCGTTAATGATCCTGTGGCTTTGCCGAGTGTGGCTGCGAGCCTCGCGCGGAAGTCTGGATGAAGACCCGCTCGTCTTTGCGCTGACCGACAAGATGAGTCTCGTCATCGGCGCCGCGGTGGCCGCGATCGTGGTGCTGGCGATTTAGTTCGACGGATCTAGATCTATGACCGCGTGGATTCGTATCTTTGGCATCGTGCTCTCCCAGGTCTCAAAATCGAGACCTGGGGCACCCAGATTTAGTACTTAATCCAACAGTTACAGGCCTAGCTGAAAAGGTCCTTCATTTTGTCCATCAGCCCGGGAGAGGAGGGCTTGTTGTCCACGGTCAGCGACTCGGCCAGCTTGGCGACCATCTCCCGCTGGGCGCGACTCAGCTTCTTCGGAATCTGCACCACAACCTTCACTACCAGGTCGCCGTGTCCCTTCTCATTGAGATAAGGAACGCCGCGTCCGCGGATGCGCAACTCCTTGCCGCTCTGCGTGCCTTCTGAAATCTTGATGCTTACGGGGCCGTCGATGCCGGGAATCTCGAACTCCGCGCCCAGCGCTGCCTGCGGAAAGCTGATGGGAATCACGCAGTGCAGATCTTGGCCGTGGCGCTCGAAGAAGTCGTGCGGCCGGATGGAGAGAACAATGTACAGATCGCCTTTCGGGCCCGCCACGCGGCCGGCATCGCCTTCGCCGGTGTAGCGGATGCGCGTGCCCTCTTCCACACCTGCCGGAACTTTGACATGGAGCTTCACTTCGGCGGCGGCGCGTCCTTCGCCGCGGCACACGGTGCAGGGATCACTGATCACGGAACCCGCGCCTCCGCAGGCGCTGCAGGTGCGCGCTACGGAGAAGAAGCCTTGCTGATAGCGGATCTGTCCGCGGCCCTGGCAGTGCGCGCAGACCGAGGGACCGCGGCCGGAGGTGCTGCCGCGGCCATGGCAGGTGGAGCAGATCTCGAGGCGGCGGATCTTCACTTCGGTTTCGGTGCCGAAGATCGCGTCTTCAAAATCGATGGTCAGGTCGAAGCGCAGGTCGTCGCCGCGCTGCTGGCGCGATGCGCGATGCGCGCCGCCCATGTTAAACATCTCGCCAAAGATGTCGCCGAAGATATCGCCGATGTCGACGCCGCCGAATGGGCTGCCGGCGAAACCTGCGCCGCCGCCCAGGCCCGCGTGGCCATAGCGGTCATATGCGGCGCGTTTGTCGGCGTCGCTCAACACCTGATAGGCCTCGCTGGCCTCTTTGAACTTTTCCTCGGCCGTGCGATCGCCGGGATTGCGATCCGGGTGGTATTTGAGAGCCTGCTTCCGATAAGCGCTCTTCAACTCCTGTTCTGAGGCGTCGCGGGAAACGCCCAGAACCTCGTAGTAATCAGCTTTGCTCACACCTGTATTAGAACTCATTCCCTTTGTTCTTCAAACTCCTTTGCACTCCCCAAAAAGAGTCAGTCGTTCTTCTGTTTGGAGTTATGGACGACGCGCACCAGCGCCGGACGCAGCAAGCGTTCGCGGAGCTTGTAACCGCGGCGCACCTCTTCGGCTACATGCTGGTCGGGCAGGTCGTCGCGCTCCACCGAGCCCAGCGCCTCGTGGACGCGGGGATCGAAGGCCTCGCCGACCGCCGGCACAGGCACTACCTGCATCTGACGCAAAATCTCTTCCATTTGCTTCACAATCAGCGCGACACCCGAGCGCAACTGCTCGGCCGAGCCCGTGGATTTGAGCGCCAGATTGAAGTTGTCCAGCACGGGCAGAAACTGCTCCACTACGTTGCCTGTGGCATAGTCGCGAAACTCGACCCGCTCGCGGTCGGAGCGCTTCCGTGCATTGTCAAACTCCGCCTGCAGACGGGCCACGCGCTCGATCAACTGGTCACGCTCAGCTTTCAACCGCTCCAGCTCCGAAGGGACGGCGGCTTCCGGCTGCCTCTCGTCAACAGGTTCTGAGACGGCGCTCGCCGTGGTCTCTTCACCGGATTCGCCCGAGGGGATCTCCAGGGGGTCTAATACATTCAAATCTGTCTTCTGTTTCGACATAACTTTCAGCCCTTCTCCTCCAACTCAACCTTGCCCGATTCCCTCGCTCCATTCCATGACGCAATGCAGGAGGTTTCTGTCTCTCCGCAGCTTGGAAAATATGCTCTGGAATCGGCGGCGGTCATCACCCGCCCAGCCTATTGAGCCGGCACATCCAGGATCCGCTCTGAGAGGCGTGCAATATAGCTCACGGCCTGGATCATCTCCTGGTATTGGATGCGCGTCGGCGCAATCAGCGCCACCGTTCCCAGGCTCGCGCCGCCCAGCCGTGCCGGGGCGCCGATCAGCACCAGATCCTGCATCGCCGGCGAAGCTTCGTCAAGGCCCACTACGACACGCACTTCCTGTTGGCGTCCATCCACATAGGCGTTCAGCAGCTCGATCAACCGCTGTTTGGCTTCGAGAGCCAGCAGCATCTGCCGCAACCGCTCACGATCCGTTTCCGCATTGATCAGGTTCGCGATTCCTTCTATAAAGATGGCCGGCGCCGCTTCAATGCCGGCCAGAGCGCCTTTGCGGCACAGTTCTTCCACCGAGGCCACCAACTGCCGGTAGGCCTCACGCTCGACATCCACGCGCCGCGCCACCTCCGCGCGAATGCGCTCGATGGGCCAGCCGCGGAAGTTCTCGTTGAGATAGCGGGCCGCCGTTTCGAGCTCGATATGCGTCATCTCACGGTCGAGCGCCAGCACCCGGTCCTGCACAACCCCTGCCTGGGTCACCAGCACCGCCAGCACCCTGCCGTTGGCGAGCCGCGAAAAGTGAATGTGCTCCAGCACTTGCCCCGCAGTGGAGCTGGCCAGCGCCACTCCAAGCCCTTGCGAAATCAGCGCCAGCACATGCGATGTGCGCTCCAGATACTCGTGGGAACTGGCAACGCCGGAGAAGCTGTCCTCGATCTGGCCGCGGCGCGTTTCGCTCAGCGGGGCAGTGTTGCCGGCTGGCGTCACGGCCACACCGCGGCCGGACTGCGTGAGCTGCTCCACGTAAAAGCGGAATGCGGAAGCCGTTGGAACCCGGCCGGAGGAGGTGTGGGGCTGCTCCAGAAAGCCTATCTCACCCAGGCTCGCCATCACGTTCCGCAGCGTGGCCGAGCTCAACCCCTCACGATTGGCGAAGAACCCCGCAACCGCCTGCGAAGCTACCGGCTCGCCGGTCGCAATGTACAGGTCGATAATAGCGATAAGCACCAGCCGTTCCCGCGGGCTGAGGTGTGCTTCGGGCATTTCTGCAGTCTCCGTCGCCAACGATTGAACGCCGCGCCTTGGTTCCATAACCTCTTCTGTTTGAAATGGATAGAGGCGGACGGCGGCTCTGCGCTTATTCAATTTTAGAAATCTTATACGGCCACTGTCAAGGTACGGGGGCCTGCTGTGGCTGGTCGTAGTAGCCGGTATTCGTACGGGCTGCAAGCCCTGGTTTGCCGATGCGCACCTTCACGTCGTGATACTGGTCGGGGCTATCCACTGGAGCAGGAGCGAAAGACAAAGCATAGAACGGGCCGGCGTCCTGCACGCACCGCCTGATCGAGCTGGCCACGTCATTGGTGGGAGGCAGTGCCAATCCGCCGCTTTGCACGGCGAGTACCTTCAGGCTTAGATCGGGAATGCCCGCCTGGTTGACCTTCTTCACCGGTTTCAGGAACGACTGATAGAGAAATGTGTCCGGCCCGGAGAATCCCTGGGAGATGCTGTAGAGATCGATATGCGCCAGCCGCATCAGCGTGGAGAGCTGGATGATTTCGCCGAACAGCGCCTGCTGGGCTTTGCCGGAAAGGTTGATATTCGGCCCATCGAGCAACGGCCAGCCGGGTCCAGCCCAGATGAGCAGCTTGCGGCCGGGCTGGTTCACTTTGCTGCGGGCGAAGTGATCGAGCACATTGGTCGAGAATTGGAAGCGTTCGATGGCTCCCCAGGCCCCCGCGGAACGTCCAATGCTGCGCAACCGCGACTCAGAGGCTTCGAGTTGCGCGGCCAGTGCATTGCCGTCGAGCGACGGTTCGCCCGAGGTATCGAGGCCGTCGTTCGTCAGCCAGACCACTGAAACGGGAACGGGCAGATGCCCGCCATTCATGCGCAGGAAGTCTTCGATTTGCTGGCGCGTGTAGGAGACGGTGTCGAAAGTCGTGTTCACGGTATCGAAGAGGACGATCGCTTCCACCGGAAGGTCAGGCGGTTGCGATGCGCCGTCATACGCGTGAAACGAGAGAATCCTGCTGGGCTGATTGTTATCGAGCAGCGTGAAGTCCTCGGCGCTGAGCCCTCCAACCGGCTTGCCCGACTTATCGGTTACCACCACGACCAGATCAATGGTGCCCGGACCGGTATTCTGCGGCGCGGGACGAGCCTTGAGCACCGTACCGTTCTGCGCAGAGGCTGGGGTAACTTGCGATGGAGCAACGGGGCTCGCAGGCGCAGCTTGTGCGGCAAACGCGAGCGGCGACCAACAGAAAAGGAGTGCGGCGCAGATCGGGAGCGATGGCTGCATCGGCTCAACCTCCGATGCGGAGAGGTCTAGATAATCCGCAGAGACACCATCATACTCTCGCGCCCGCCCGGGGGCGTCTTGCGGTGGCGCTGCTGCGCCCATACACGCGATGGCCTGAATCGGCAAGGTTACTTTTTGGGACCTGATAACTTGTCCCGGGCTGTACTCCGCCGTTGATAAGCCGACATCTAATGGTATTGTGGAAGCCGGTCACGGAGCGGTTTCTCAGTTTATATGCCCTCGCTGAAACTGCGGAGGGCGGCATTTTCTTGATGAAAATGGCGCTCTGTGGCAGCGGCTTCAGGGTATAGCAACTGTGAAATCGCTGTAGCCCTCAGATGACCACTCCGGTAACACGATTCCAATCCCCGGTTCCTGCGAATTTCTACTTGGAGAACTCCATGAGAAACCTCTTCGGCGGGAAATCAATCGTGCATTTGGCGCTTGCCTGGACATTGCTGGTAATGGTCCCGGCCTGTCAGGCGCAATCCGGTCCCAACCTCGACAAGCACGCCCGCAAGATTCACAAGCGGCTTGTCAAGTATCCAACTGGAACCTACGTGAACCTCGCCTTCCGCGACGGTACGGCGAGCACCGGTATGCTGGGCAAAGTCGCGGAGACCTCCTTCACTATGACCAACGCCGAAAACAACGTTCCGGAGACGCACTACTACAGCGAAGTCGCCAGCGTGGACAGCGGCAAGGAGTATATCGGCGAAGGCTCAGGTTCCGGGCATCACTTCCGCCACTGGGTCCCGGTTGCCGTGGGCGTGGTTGCTGCCGGAGCAGCAGTGACTGCGTTTGAAGTTCGTTGAGGAGCGATCTCTTCTGGTGCCCGCGCTCGCGGGCGAGACTCTTTGTGTGCCCCGGCTGATAGATTTTATTTAGGTACCGATTGACGCCACAGGCCGGATCGGGCTCTGCGCAGAGATACATGGTGCGCAGAGCCGCGCCACCCTAGAAAGAGCCAATGTTCCATCCAACAGAAGATATTCGCATTCAGTGGACGAAGGTCGCGCTCCCTCCCGTTTTTCTCGAGGAGGAGTTTCCGGTTACCGAGGCGGCATCCGAGACGATTTTCAACGGCCGCCAGGAGATTACCGATATCCTCAATGGCCGCGACGACCGGCTGCTGGTTCTCGCCGGACCGTGTTCGATTCACGACCCCAAGGCGGCGCGCGAATACGCCGGACTGCTCAAGGGTGCGATCGCGGAATTTTCTCAAGATCTGCGCATCGCAATGCGCGTGTACTTCGAAAAGCCGCGCACGACCATCGGGTGGAAGGGGCTGATCAACGATCCGTATCTTGACCAGTCCTACAAGATCAACGACGGGCTGCGGCTGGCGCGGCATCTGCTGCTTGACCTGGCTGAGATGGGCGTGCCCAGCGGGACCGAGTTCCTGGACATGATCTCGCCGCAGTACATTGCGGGCCTGGTGAGCTGGGGCGCGATCGGCGCGCGGACCACTGAAAGCCAGGTGCACCGGCAACTGGTTTCGGGGATTTCGTGCCCGGTGGGCTTCAAGAATGCAACCTCGGGCGACGTGCAGGTGGCCATCGACGCGATCCTCTCGGCGGCCTATTCGCACACATTTCTCGGTCACACCAAGCATGGACAGTCTGCGATCTTTGTGACAAAGGGCAATCCGGACTGCCACATCATCCTGCGCGGCGGGCGCAACACGGTGAACTACACTGCCGAGTGCGTGGCGGATACCGCCGCCCGCATGGAGAAGACCGGTGTTGCGCCGCGCATCATGATCGACCTCAGCCACGCGAACAGCGGCAAGGACTACCGCCGGCAGGCCGTGGTGTGCCATGACGTGGCTGCGCAGATTGCCGGGGGTGATCGACGCATTATGGGCGTGATGATCGAGAGCAACCTGGTGGCCGGTGCGCAGAAACTGGTTGAAGGAAAGACGCTCGTCTACGGGCAGAGCATCACCGACGGGTGCATCGATTGGAAGGAGACGCACCTGTTGCTGGGCGAGTTAGCCGCTGCGGTGCGGGCGCGGCGCGCTCGATAGTCCTTATGTGACAACGAGGCGAAAGTCTTATAATCCTGCCCATCAATTCTTCGCAAGGAAAAAGGCGGTGAAAATGGAGCAGACACCACCGGAAGTAGGCGAGCGGCCCCTCCCATTCGCCACTTATCCAACAGACGATACAGAGTTACAGAAGACAATTTGGAAAGGAAGCAACTGTAGGCGTGGATACGGACGTGAGTACATTCGGAAAACTCACCAGAATTGCTGCGCGTATTGCAATAAACCGCTCATAGAATACTACGACGCTTGGGTAACAATGGCTCTTGACCATGTAGTCCCGGTAAGCGTCTGCAAGGATTGGTCGATCCCACCAGAGTTTTGCCGTTCTCTTGCCAATGCGGTTCTCACGTGTGCGGCGTGCAACGGTTTCGACAACCGTTACAAGCCGTCCTTTGACAAACGCCAAATTACGACGTTTCAGGAATTCTTGACCCTACGAGGTGAGATATTCATCGAACGGAGAGAGAGAATTTTGAAAAAGCACGAAGAAGAAAAAGAGTTCTTCAAGGAGAAGGTTGCCCAGGCTGACGTTTGAGATCAGGAAGAGACCTGCTTCTTTTCGTCTTTACCGCGCGCTCTCAATCTGCTCGGAGATCCAGCGGCTCAGGCTCACGCCTTCAGCCGCGGCACGCAGAGCTGCCTTGCGATGCAGTTCCGGCTCGGTACGCACCAGGATCTTGCCATTGAAGGGACGATCGGGCCTCTGGCCGTTCTCGGCGCAAAGCTCCAGATAGCTATCGATGCTTTCCCGAAAGGCCCGCGACAACTCTCTCGCTGTTGATCCTTCGAAGTGAATGACGTCCCTAAGCCCGGCAACGGTTCCGGAGAAAGTATTTTCTTCCGGATCGAAGTCGATTGGTCCGGCGGTATACCCCTTGTATTCCATCATGGTTTTACCCCCGCATTGGTGAGAAACTGGCGTACCGCCTCGACCGCACCCTTCTTCATTTCGGGCCTCGGGTGAGGACGGTGAAAGATTGCGGTTACCCCGTTAAGCCGCGCAGCAACCCGGCTTCCTTCACGCTCGCTTACTTTGCCACCCAAAGCCCTAATCAACGATTGGACGGCGGACCAGCGGATATTCGCCTTCGTCGGATGCGCAAAAATCTCGTTCAGCGTGTCTTGCTGCTTTTTATTCATGGGCAAAGGAAATCCTAGCCGCTTAATCCCCTGCTGGCAACGATGATATCATTTTTCGCTATCGTGAAATAGTGACTCATAGGAATCGTGCGGCATCTATCGTCAGCTAGAGGGGCGTGGGCCTGCACCGACCCAACCGCTATGATCGTAGGCAGCGCGAGCATCTGCGGCCAACGGATACATGCCTCCCACTCTCTTCATCTCGGCCGGCGAAGCCAGCGGCGAGCACTACGGCGCCCTGCTCATCGCCGCTCTCCGCCGCAAGCTCGGAGAAAACGCCCAATTCTTCGGAATGGGTGGCCCGCGAATGGAGGCCGCCGGTCTCGAACGCGTGGTGCGCGCCGAAGACATGGCGGTGATGGGTCTGACTGAAGTGTTGCTCCATCTGCCGCGCATCTACCGGGAGTTCCGCAAGCTGAAGCGGGCCATCCGCGAGCGCAGGCCGGATGTCGCCGTACTCATCGACTTTCCGGAGATTCACCTCCGGCTGGCCAGGGAGTTCCACCGGCTGGGCATTCCTGTGATCTACTTTGTGAGCCCGCAGTTGTGGGCCTGGAAGAAGCATCGCATCAAGCTGGTGCAGCGATACGTCAGCCGGATGTTGGTGATCTTTCCTTTCGAAGAGCTGTTTTACCGGGAGCGTCGCGTGCAGGCTGAGTTCGTGGGCCATCCATTGGCAGAGCTGCCGCCGCCCGCAGTCGGCGCCGCCCAGTTTGCGGCGGAAAATGGGCTCGATCCAGCCAAAATCTGGATCGGTTTGCTTCCCGGCAGCCGTGCCGGGGAGATCGGCGATCATCTGCCGGAGATATTGAAAGCCGCCCGTCTGCTCGCATCGCACCCGGGGGTGGCATTGGAGTTCATCGTGCCGCTGGCGCCTACGCTTCACCCTGCGCAGCGGGAGGATGTTGCACGCCTTGTTGCTCGGCACGGAACCGGCCTGGCGGTACGGCTGGTGAACGACGCACGCGCAACGCTTGCCCATGCCCGAGCATCCGTCGTAGCAAGCGGCACTGCAACGGTCGAGGCGGCGCTCATTGGTAATCCCTTTGTGGTCGTGTATCGGGTTTCGCCGCTAACCTATGCCATCGCCAAGCTCTTGGTGAAGGTGCCGCACGTGGCTATGGCCAACCTGATTGCCGGCAGAAGGGTGGTTCCGGAACTGATTCAGCGTGACTTCACGGCGGCAAATATCGTCCAACAGATTGACCTTCTGCTACCCGACGGGGTGCCCCGACAGTCCATGATAGAGGGATTGGGGTCCATTCGTGACGCATTGGGAGTCCGGTCGCCCGGAGGCAGGAAGGAGCTTCCGGGCGCAATCGAGCGCGTAGCTGCCATTACACTTGAACAACTTGGGGTATCTCTGCGGGCGGCTGCAAACGAGGTTGCGCAGTCTTGAACCGGAACGAGAAGCAAATCCACGGAATCACAGTCATTGAAACGGTGGTAATGCGATGATGATCTGGTTGCGTACACGAGAAGCGGGTTCGCGAGTTCGAAGCTTTCGGCCGATTCTTTTGGCCGTGCTGGGATTGCTGGCGGTCACAGCGCCGGTGCTTGCCCAGAGAGAGCGGGCGGCACTGAATATTACCGGCTATGTGATCGATGCCGAGCTGGACCCGGCCACGCATCACCTTGCAGCGACCACGACGGTGAGCTTCACCGCTCCGCCGAACCTGGACGTGGTCAACTTCGGCTTTCATCCGGCACTGAAGATCAGCAAGATCACCGACGCGAGCGGCAAGGTCCTGGACGGAGAACGCACCGCCGACGGATCGATCCGGGTCACCGCTTCATCGGCTTTCGCCGAGGGCCAGACCACTCGCTGGACCTTCGTCTACGACGGGACTATCACCGGCAATGAGGACGGTCCCATTGAAGGGCTCAAGCTGGCAGCCATCCAGGAGCCGATCAGCTATCTGCTATATCCGTCGCGCTGGTTCCCCACCACCGGCTTTATGACCGACCGGTTCACCGCCGAGATGCATATCCGCGTTCCGCAGGGTGTGCGGGTGTTTGCGAGCGGCAGCACCGGGCCATCGCACTCCGTAACGCTTTCAGATGGCAAACCAGGCGATGAGTACGACTTCAGCTGGAAGAAGCCTGGGTTCCCGGGAACGGTGATCGCGGGACGGTACGTGGGGCCGGTCTCGGTGGGCCCCGGCAACGTGAAAGTGTATCTCACGGTCAGCCATCAGCAGTCGGGCAATCAAGTGGCGCAGACAGCGACCCGGGAGTACGACTTCTTTACTGACAGCTTCGGCGAGCTCGAAACCAGCCACCTGAATGTGGTGGAAATGCCCGACGACGTGCTCTTTGCCGCATGGGCGCCAGAGCTGGCCGGCATTCCCGGCAATCGTACTGGCGACAAATCTTCAGTGCGCTGGCTGGCCAACACCATCGCGCATCAGTGGTGGGGATGCGAAGTGAGCCCGCGCACGTTGAATGACGCTTGGATTACGAATGGCATGTCGCGCTATGGAGAGCTGATGTACGTGGAAGACGAGAGCGGCCGTAACGCGTTGAAGGCGGCGCTCGAAGACGTGTCGGCCGGCGCGTTGGCTTACGACACCATCCCGCTTTCAAGCGTCGGGCGGATGGACCCGTTTTCGCCCCAGTTCCAGTCGATGACACTCGAGAAGGGCGCGATGATCTTTCACATGTTGCGCGGCGAAGTGGGCGACAAGACCTTTCTTCAGATTCTCAAGGGAGCGTTGAGCCAGTATACCGATAGCTCGATCCGCACCGCGGACCTGGAAAAGGTGGCCGAAGCGCAGAGCCAGGAGCAGCTTACTCCGTTCTTTGCGCAGTGGATCGACGGCACGGGCGCGCCGAAGTTCACTGACAAGTATGCAGTCTACCGGCTGGGCAACAACAAAGGGTTCCGCACGATCGGTGAGATCAACCAGGACCTTGATCTTTTCCGCATGCCCGTTGACCTCCGCATCGAGACGGACGGCAAGACGGTGGACCAGAAGGTTGACGTGGTGGGAACCGACACGCAATACGTAGTGGACACCTTCGGCCGGCCGCGCCGGATCAGCATCGATCCCCAGGACTGGGTGCTCAAGACCACCCCGGATCTGCAGGTGCGGATCTCGATCCTGAAGGGGCAGCAACTGGTGGCGCAGGGTGACCTGGTGGGGGCGCTCGCCGAGTACCAGAAGGCGCTCACGGCCAATCCGCAGAGTTCGCTGGCCAGTTACCGCATCGGCGAGGTGCTGTTTACGCAGCGCAACTATCAGGCCAGCGTCAACGCCTTTCGCGACGCGCTGCGCGGGGACGATGAGCCGGCGTGGACCGAGGTCTGGAGCCACATCGCCATCGGCAAGATCTTCGATATCACCGGGCAGCGGGACCGCGCGGTAAACGAGTACCGGCTTGCCGTGCAGACCAACGACAATACGCAGGGCGCCGTAAACGAAGCTCGACTCTACCTGCAGAAACCTTACACACGGCCCGACAACGAGTGACGGGTGTACCGCTGAACATTTGAACGGCCCCTACCGGTGCGCCGCCGGAACGACCTGAGCCTGGCGTGATTCCTGGGTCTGCACCTGGAACTGCGCGAAACCGAAGTCCCGCTCGGTCAAGTGCTGGCGCATGTTCTTGAACAACAGCAGCCGCGCCTGCATGTTCGCCTCGCCGCCGGTCGGAAGCCACAACCCGCCTTCCACCGGGGCCTGATCGAAGTGAAGGTTCGAGCCCTTCTGCACGGTGGCAAACAGGCCGCCGGCAATCCGGAAGTTGTCGTTGAAACTCACTTCGAGATGAGCCACCTGCAGGTCGGCTTCATCGATCCAGATCGTTCCCTGGAGCTTCTTCGAGGCGTCTTGGACGAGACCATGGGTCTTCGCGTTTTTCCGGCCGATGAAGTCGAAGATGAAGGTCGGCCGGCCGCGATAGATCTCGCGCCGCGGGTTGCGCACGTCCATCAGGTCGAGCAGCTGGCTGATGCTGAGGCTCTGGTCTTCAAGAAACTGGCCGGGCGGCGTCTTCTGCGCCTTTTCAATCAGCTTGGTCACACGTTCCTGTTCTTTCTCTTCGTCATGTCCGGTCAGCGGCTGGCCATCCTTCTTCACGAGCCGCTCGATCAGATGGCTATTTACAAAGAAGTTGTTGCGCTCTTCGGTTTCAGTCTTTTTCACCCGGCCGGAGGCGTCGATATCCTGGACGGTCTCGACGGAGTTGTAGGTATAGTTTTCGCGCACCTTCTCGAGCTGCTTCTGGTGTTCGACCACTTCGCGCATAAGTTGGCGGATATCGGGTAGTCGTGAATTCGCGGCTTGTGCGGCCGCGGTGCAGGGCACCACCAGAGCGGCGAGGACGGCTGCGACGCTGAATCGATGTCGGGCTGGCATAGGCATTCGCAATGCGCCTGCTAAGTAAGATGCAAGCTCTCCGATTCGACGCGCAAGATTACAGCGGTTTCACAGTTGCTATAGCATTTTCGGAATTACTGTAGACCGAAAGCATGAACTCAAGTGGCTTTTTCATCAAGAAAATGTCACCTTCCGCGGCTTCGGCAAGGGCACATCAACTGTGGAACCGCTCTAGCTTTCCGCTGCCCGAATCTTCGGGTTACGCCGTATGGTGCCAAAAGTGACCTAAAATGAACGCTATAGTGCGAGAACTTGTGAATTGACTGGACTGATTAGGGCAAGTCGAGGCTCGATCCAACAGGTGTGAAAAGCAGAAAGGCCATCCCGCGGGATGGCCTTTCTGCTCCGTTGGGAACGAAGCTATTGCGAACTGCTGTTCGACGCGCTGTTCCGCGCCATGGCTTTTTCCTGCTCGATCTTGTGCGCGTTGTCTTCGAGCGCCTGCGCCTCGGGCAAAAACGTCAAGGCCTTCTGGATCATCGGGTCCCAGTCGGCCAGCGTGCGCAATCCCTGCAGCTGCCCGAACTGGATGGTGAAGATCTTGTCCTTGATGTGCACGGCCAGCCAGTCTTTTGTGCCGTTGATGTCATTGTCGGTGTAATCGATGCCCTGGGTGGTGAGGAACTTCTTGAAGTCCGCGATCACCGCATCGTCCACCTGGAAGTTCTTGTCAACGGTGTGGTCAGAGACGTACACCGGCGCGAATTGGAAGAAGACCTCACGATTGAGCAGCGTATCCTGGAAGGGCGTCGGCTTAGGGCTGTCAATCTTCTCGTCCGGCGTAATGCCGCCGCCGCCATAGACGGTGCGGCCGGAATCGGTGAGCTTCACTTCGCGGTTCGTCGAATCCGCCGGCAGAGCGCCCGCGTGGTTGTAGTAGTCGTAGAGCGATAAGCCGGCATAGTTGCGCTGAATCAGCCGGCCCGACGGCGTGTAGTAGTGATACGTGGTCAGCGCAAGGCCGCTGTTTTCACTCAGGTTGTAGACGGTCTGCACCAGCCCCTTGCCGAAGGTGGTTTCGCCCACGATCAGGGCCCGGTCGTGATCCTGAAGCGCCCCGGAGACGATCTCCGCCGCGGAGGCCGTGTCGCGGTTTACCAGTACCACGATGGGGAAGGTCTTGCCGCCATTGCCGTGAGTGGCCGTGTAGTTCTGGTCGGGATACGCGCGGCCGCGCTGAGAGACGATGGTCTGCCCCTTCGCTAATAGGTGGTCGCACACATCGACAGCCTGGCTCAACAGGCCACCGGGATTCTCGCGCAGGTCGAGAATCAGTCCCTTTAGGTTGCCAAAGCCGTTGATGGCTTCTTCCATCTCGTCGCCCGTCGTTTCCTGGAACTGGGTGAGATGAATGTAGCCGACGCCGGGGCGGATCTCGTATTTCAGGTCGATGGAGGGGTGGGGAATCTCATCGCGCGTGAGGTCGAAGACCAGCGGCTTGGGCTGGCCATAGCGGACGGTCGTGACCTGCACATGGGTGCCTTTGGGTCCTTTCAGAGCCTTGGCTACCTGATCAGACGACCAGCCGTCGGTGCTCTTGCCGTCCACCGCCGAGATGATGTCGCCGGGGTGAATGCCCGCGCGATAGGAAGGCGTATCTTCGTAAGGCGTCACCACATAGACCTTGTTGTTCTGCTGCTGGATGACCATGCCCACGCCGTAGTAGTGGCCGCGCTGGTCTTCGCGCAGCCGCGCGTAGGCCTTGGGATCGTAGAAGTGCGAGTGCGGATCGAGCACCTGCAGCATGCCGGGAATGGCGCCATCGTAGATAGCGGCGTCGGCCCGGTCGCCGGTGATCGGTTCGGCGTAGTTCTGCTCCACCAGCGCGTAGACGTTGGTGAACGTCTTCAGGCTGTCGCGAAGCTGGCTCTCGTCCTCAGAGGTTTGAGCGCCAACCCTGCGCTGCAGCAGCGTGCCCGCCACGGCGCAGATAGAGAAAAACAGAATGATGGCAAAGAATGCGCGGCGCGCGCGAGGAGTCATAAGCAGACCAAACCTCCGACTGGCGGCTGCACCCGGCATCTTGCTGCGGTTGCCCGTTCCCTTCGTTCGAACCGGTTCCGGAGAGGCCGGAAGGACGCACGATAAAAATTCGCCTTGCCCGGACTCTCTCCGGCAAGGCTTGGGAAGTGAAAAAAACCGCTTATAGAGCCCGTAAAGCCGTCTTGGGCTAAGAAAAGTATAGCACCCTCGCATTTAGACGCCGGCAGGCAGGTTTCGGCTACCCAAAACCACAGGCACCTCCGAGGGCTGCTCGGACCAGAGGGGAAACGAGCAGCAGGCCCGGAATGACGCAGCGGCAGGTCGATGCCGGCAGCCGCGCCTGCCGTGAGGATGCGGCGAAAGATTTGGCGGACGACCGATCATCCGCCCATCGGTGGCTCAACCAAGGTAGGAGTTGGCCTTCCTGCTTTCCCGGCGTTTACAATGGCGTCTATGCACTAAGCGGCTGCGGATGGCCGCTTCGCGCGCTGAACCTATGACTTTCAGACTTTTCCTCGCTCCTGCTGCGTTCGGCACCTTGCTTGCCGTTGCGACTCTTCCGGCGCAAGCCCAGAACAACGCGCCGGCCAGCCCTTACGGCGGCTCGATAGTCGAAGACATCATCGCCCGCGTCAACGACCAAATCATCACCCAGTCCGACTATGACCGCGCGATGAGCGAGATGGACCAGGAAGCGCGTCAGCACGACGAGACAATGCAGCAGATGGCCGCCGAGCACAAGGACCTGCTGCGCAGCCTGATCGATCAGCAGCTTTGGCTCTCTAAGGGTAAGGAGCTTGGCATCACCGGTGATACGGAGCTCGTAAAGCGGCTCGATGAGATCCGCAAGCAGTACAATCTCGACTCGCTGGAGGACCTGGAAAAGGCCGCGAAAGAGCAGGGCGTCTCATTCGAGGACTTCAAGGCCAACATCCGCAATGGCATCATCACGCAGGAGGTGATGCGCCAGGAGGTAGGTGAGCACATTCAGTTCACACCCGGCGAGGCGATGCGCTACTACGACGCGCACAAGCAGGACTACACGCAGCCGGAAAGCGAAAGGTTAAGCGAGATTCTCATCGCCGCCAATGCAGACGATTCCGCGAAGCAGGCTGCGGCCAAGACGAAGGCCGACGATATCGAGGCCCGCCTGCACGCCGGCGGCGACTTTGCCCAGTTGGCGCGCAGCTTCAGCGAAGGGCCAACCGCCGGCGAGGGAGGCGACTTGGGCCAGTACAAGCACGGCCAGTTGCCCAAGGCGCTCGAAGACAAAACATTCTCGCTCAATACAGGGCAATACACCGATCCGATCCTGACTCGCCAGGGCTATATCATCCTCAAGGTCGTGCAGCACAACGCCGGCGGTCCGGCCCCCTACAAGGACGTGGAGCAGCAGGTCGAAGAATCTCTCTACGAGAGCCGCATGGAGCCTGCGATTCGTGCATATCTGAACAAGATGCGTGACGAGGCCGCGATCTTCATCAAACCGGGCTACGTGGACACCGGCGCAACCTACGCCGAGCTGCATCCGAGCGTCTCGTTCAGCGCCTACGTTCCACCCGCTCCCAAGAAGAAGGCCAAGGTAGAGCGCACGCGTTTCCGCGAAAGCACGCACACCTTCCGGCAGAAGTCCCCGCAGGAGGCAGCGCCCGAGGAGGCTGCAGCTCCAGCCTCGCAGCAAGCTGCTCCCGCGAAGGGAAAGAAGAACAAGAAGGATAAGAACACCGAGGTAGCCACCGAGAAGCCCGGCAAGAAGGAAAAAATTCGTTTTGGCCAGGCTCCACGTGAGACTTTGCCCGCGGCAGCCAATAACTCGGCAACCGAAAATGCAGGCGCCTTGCCGGAGACGGCCGATAACTCGCAGCAGCCGGTGAATCCGCTGGAACCGACGCGGTCAGCGGAGAAGACCCGGTTCAGCGATCGCGCCCGTACAGCGAAGAAGGGCAAGTCGAAGCAGGCGTCACTGATGGATGCGGATGCGCCCGCGCCACCTGACGCCGCGGAAGTGGCCGACCAGGAGACGCAGTCAGCTCCGCTGGGACTGGGCGGTGACACGTCCGCCAAGAAGAAGAAAAAGGCCCAAACGACCAGCGAGAAGACCCGCCTGGCCGATAAGAAAAAGACAGCGTCCGATTCGACCGCTACTCCGCCGCCACAGCCAACGCCGATCGCTCCGGTGCCGGGAGCTCCCGCTCCGGCGGACGCGCCGAAGCCGCAACAGTAAAGCAGCGCCATCTTCTGCGGGCGTGGGTCACGCGAGCCGCGCCGGTTTTGCTTTCAATCGACTGTCAGCCTGCGTGCGGCCCAGATCGTCTTTGGGAGTTCCGAGCCAACTGCGTTAATCTTCTCGCAAGAATGAAAGACATTTATATCGCCGATCTGGCTTCGATCGAAGAGGGAAAGCTCTTCGACGGCTTTTTTCTGATTCTGGCCAAGCAGCAGCGCACCACCAGAACGAACAAACCCTACCTGAACCTGATGCTCGGCGACAAAACCGGCCAGATGGAGGCCCGCATCTGGGAGCCGGGCGATCCCCGGATCGCCAAGAGCTTCGACCGCGGCGACATCGTAAAAGTGCGCGGCTGCACGGCCCGCTTCGATGACCGCTGCCAGATCAAGGTCGACCAGCTCCGGCTCGCGCTGCCGCTTGAAGTGGACAAGACCGATCTTCTGCCCGCGACTTCGTTCGATGTGGATGCTCTTTGGAGCCAACTTCAGGCCAGCGTGGAAAGCGTTGCGAATCCGCACCTGGAGCGGCTGCTGACGGCACTGCTTTCCGATCCGGTGATCGCAGGCGCCTATCGCGAGGCGCCCGCGGCGCGGGGCCTGCATCACGCATGGCTCGGTGGTTTGCTCGAGCATGTGGTAAGTCTGCTGGGGATGGCCGAACGCGTAGCTGCGCACTATCCGTTTCTCGACCGCGATCTGCTCCTCACCGGCGTCATTCTGCACGACATCGGCAAGATCCGCGAGTTGAGCTGGACGATCGGCTTCGAGTACACCATCGAAGGCGTTCTGCTCGGGCATATCCAGATGGGCGTCGACATGGTGGGAAAAGCCATCGCCGCGCTGCCTGACTTTCCCGACAAGCTGCGCACGCTCGTTCTGCACATCATCCTTTCGCACCACGGCAAATTGGAGTTCGGCTCGCCCAAGCTGCCCATGATTCCCGAAGCGCTGGCGCTCAACTTCATCGACGACTTCGACGCCAAAATGCGGGCGGTCATGAGCGAGTTCGAAAAATCCCTGCGCGAGGGCAAAGCTCCCGATGAGCTTACCGGCAAGGTCTGGTCGCTGGATAACCGGCAGTTGCTGAATACGAAGAGGTGGCTCGATTCAGAGTCGCAGAGTTCGTAAAGTGCGGTAGAATCGCGGTACTCCAATGGGCCGCCGGATTTTTTACCTTGTTCTCCTCGCCATCGTTGTTCGCGCGAGCGCCGCGGTTGCAGACGATCCGTGGGTTGAAGTCACCAGCGCGCACTTCGCTCTGCTCACCGATGCCGGCGAAAAAGAAGGCCGCCGCACTTTGGATCAGTTCGAGCGCATGCGGTGGGTCTTTCATACCTTGTTTCCGATGGCGAAGGTCGATCCGGCTGAGCCGATCGTCGTGCTGGCGGCAAAGAATCAGAAGACGTTCAGCGCTCTGGAACCGGCGTCCTATCTAGCCAAGGGGCAATTAAAGATTGGCGGCTACTTCCTGCACTCCTCCGACAAGAACTACATCCTTCTGCGGCTTGACGAAGAGTACGAACATCCATTCGCTAGCGTGTATCACGAGTACACGCACGTGCAGTTTGCCTCGGCAGATGGATGGCTGCCGCTGTGGCTGAACGAGGGCATCGCCGAGTTCATGCAGAACACCGATATCAACGGCAAAGATGTGCGTCTCGGCCAGCCAAGCATGGATGACATTCTCTATCTGCGGCAGAACCGCATTATTCCGCTGCCTGTGCTTTTTCAGGTAGATTCCAATTCGCCGTATTATCACGAAGAGCAGAAGGGGTCAGTGTTCTACGCGGAGTCCTGGGCTCTTACCCACTACCTGCTGGTAACCGATCATCAGAACCGTACGCATCGCGTGGACGATTACACCGCCCTGCTGAGTCAGAACGTCGATCCGGTGACCGCAGCGGAAAAAGCGTTTGGCGATCTGAAACAACTCGAAGCAGCGCTCCACTCATATATTCAAGCCGCGCAGTACAAAGAGTTTGTGATGTCGAGCGCGGCTGCTCCGATTGACGAGTCTTCGTATAAGACCGAAGCACTTGCAAAGACGCAATCGGATGCCGTGAGAGCGGATGTGCTGGCCAGCGTAGGGCGCACCGATGATGCCCGGGCTCTGCTCGATGCGGTTTTGAAACAGGACCCGAATAACGTACAGGCCCGCGAGACGATGGGATTCCTCGCATCCCATTCGGGAAAGTTCGATGAGGCGCGAAGGTGGTATGGCGAAGCGGTCAAACTCGGTTCGCAGAATTTTCTTGCCTACTACTATTTCGCCATCTTCTCCATGTACGGCAACGATCAGGAGCCGGACCCGGAAATCGAGAGCAGCCTGCGCACAGCGATGCGTCTCAATCCGCGCTTTGCTCCGGCTTACGACCGGCTTGCCTCTTACTACGGAATGAGGCACGAGAATCTCGAAGACGCGCACAGATTGAACGTGCGCGCCGTTGAGCTCGACCCCGCGAATATTGTTTTTCGAGTCAATTCGGCGAGCCTGCTCATGGAGATGGATCGCTACTCCGATGCAATGGCGGTTCTTGAAACGGCGGCAAAGATGGCGAAAAAGCCGGAAGACCTCTCCCTGGTGCAGAACAGAATTGAGGAGCTCAACCGGGTGCAGGCGGCGCGCACGCAACCCGCAGCCGATGCTTCCGCACAGGTCGTCTCCACGCCTGTGGTGGTCTCTGCCGGGCCAAAATACCCCACGATGCCGGTTAGCGCGGCGAAGCTCACAGCGGATGGCGTGATCCGCGACGTAAAGTGTAACTATCCAACCGAGATTGAATTTCGGGTGGAGGGCGCGCCGGGGAAAAATGTCTCCCTTTACGACAACGACTTCACAAATATTGAACTGACTGCGGTTGGATTGACATTTACAGGCTCGGTAAATCCCTGCTCCGATTTCGAAGGCAAAAAAGCGCGCGTCAAGTATGTTGCCAGCTCTGACAAATCGGTTGACGGGCAGGTGGTTGCAATCGAACTCAGGAAATGAGCTACTCTGCTGATTTCATCGGATTGAGAACGTTGAGGCCAGTGAAACGATCTTCGTTGTCGGTCACCAGGGTACAGCCGTTGGCCTCGGCGATGGCCGCGTAGATCATCTCGACCGGCGCGCAGGGCAGCCCGGCGTGTTCGCGTTCGGCCACCAGGCGCGCCCAGACCATCGCAGCCCTGTCATCGAAGTTGAGAACCCGGTTGCCAAAGACCACCCGCGGTCCGCGCGGGCCGGTAAACCAGCCCTCCTCCTCGGTGCGCTTTTCTCCCGCGGCCAACTCGAGGATTCCATTCCAGACTTCGGCAAGGTTCATTGAGCAAATGTAGAGGTTTTCGTCGGGCTGCTGATCGAGCCATGCGGCAAGCGACTCGGGAGGAGCGGGTGCGAGAATCTTGTTGAGGATACCGGTGTCGAGCAGATAGCGAGTCACGGGCCGATCCTGCTCCCCCATTTCAAGTTGCTGCTTCTAGTTCACAAACCAGTCCCACTGCTCCTGGGTCAGCGGTACCACAGAAAGCCGGCCGATCAGCACCAGGGGTGAGTCGGCGAAGAGCTTTTCGGCCTTGACGGCGGCCAGCGTCTTGGGGTGCTTGAGCCGCTGCCCGGCCTTGACCTTCACAATGGGCACCTTCGGGTCGGTCGGGTCCACACTGGTCACCGTGCCGGTGCCGACGGCCGCTTTTTCGTCGCCGGTGTGGTAGAAGATCCACTTCGTGCCGGCCTTCATCTCGCGGAGGTGCTTGACGGCCGTAGGGTTGGTCACTCCATCCCAGACGGTCTCCTTGTCGCGCAGCAGGTTGTCGAAGGAGTAGACATCGGGCTCGCTCTTGAAGAGGAAGTAGCTCATAGGCAGTTCACAGTTCGCAGTGCACAGTTGTCAGGGATCAATACCCCTGCAGGATACACCACGTTTCGCCGGCAGCGGCTTTCGTGCCCAGGTCGCGCCAAAACTGAGAACCTAGAACTGCGAACTGAGAACTGACCACTGCCTTTACAATGAAATCAATATGATCCGTTTTTCTACCGCCGGCGAATCCCACGGCGAGGCGTTGATTGCGCTTATCTCCGGGCTGCCGGCCGGCGTTCCAGTCGATCTCGAATTCATCAATCGCGAGCTCTGGCGCCGTCAGCAAGGCTACGGCCGCGGCGGGCGCATGAAGATCGAGACCGACAAGGCGCACATTCTTTCCGGCGTGCGCCACGGCAAGACCATCGGCTCGCCGATCGCCATCGAGATCGTGAACCGCGACTGGAAAAACTGGGAGGAGAAGCTACCGGTCGAGGCCGGCGACCCCGCCAAGCATCAGGCCGTCGCGTCGCCGCGACCCGGCCATGCCGACCTCGCCGGCGCACTCAAGTACAACTTTCCCGACGCCCGCTACGTGCTGGAGCGCGCCTCGGCTCGCGAGTCCACTTCGCGCGTGGCCGCCGGAGCCTTTGCCAAGCTGTTTCTCCGCGCATTGGGGATCGAGGTGCTGAGCCACGTGATCCGCGTGGGCCACGCGGAGCTCAGTCGCCCGGCCACGTGGGACGAGATTGCCGCCGCTGCCGCCAAAGGCGAGGTGACGCTCGCCTGCGTCGATCCCACGACCGAAGAGCACATGAAAGAGCAGGTGGAGGAGGCCGCGCGCACCGGCGACACGGTGAACGGCGTCTTTGAGGTGGTTGCGCACAATGTACCTGCCGGCCTTGGCACCTACGCCAACTGGGACGAGCGGCTCGATGGCCTGCTGGCCTGGTCGGTGATGAGCCTGCAGGCGGTCAAAGCTGTCGAGATCGGCCGCGGCGTCACCGCTGCTGAATCCTTCGGCTCGCAGGTGCACGATCCGATTCACTACGCAACAGAAGACAACGGTAAGCCCACGCGGTTTACCCGTCCGCACAACAACGCCGGCGGCATCGAGGGTGGCGTTTCGAACGGCGAAGATGTGGTGGTGCGCGGCTACCTGAAGCCGATCTCCACGCTGCGCCGCCCGCTTGAATCGGTGCGCTTCGACACCCGCGAGGCCACCAGCGCCAGCTA
>JASHVE010000021.1 GCA_030039675.1 Acidobacteriaceae bacterium
GGCGCGTTCACGGGCGCCATTGCGCGCAAGATCGGGCGCCTGGAGCTGGCCCACGAGGGAACGCTGTTCCTGGATGAGGTGGGCGAGTTGCCGCTGGACCTTCAACCAAAGCTGTTGCGCGCGTTGCAGGAGCGCGAGATCGAACGGCTCGGCGGCACGCGTCCGATTCCCGTGAATGTCCGGCTCATTGCGGCAACCAATCGCGACCTGGCGAGGATGGTAGCCGAAAAGCAGTTCCGCAGCGATTTGTTTTACCGGCTCAAGGTGTTTCCCGTCTTTGCGCCGCCCCTGCGCGAGCGGACGAGTGATATTCCAATCCTGGTGCGGCACTTTGTTTCGCGGCACAGCCGCCGCATGGGCAAGACGATCGAAACCATCCCTCCCGAGGCGATGGAAGCGCTGACGGCCTGGAAGTGGCCGGGCAATATCCGCGAGCTGGAAAACTTTTTGGAGCGCGCCGTCATCCTCTCGCGCGGCCCGGTTCTGCACGTGCCGCTGGCAGAGCTTGAGGACGCGGAAGAGGAAGACGATGCAGTGACCGTGAGCGCCAATCCCACGCTGCAGGCTGCCGAGCGCGAGCATATTCTTCGCGCGCTGCGAGAAGCCAAAGGCATGATCGGCGGTCCAGCAGGCGCGGCTGCACGTTTGGGGCTGAAGCGCACCACTCTCAACTCGAAAATGAAGAAGCTTGGCATAGAGCGCGGCGACTATATGTAGTCGCGTGACGAAATATCGTCTTCGTCACGTCGTCGCGTCACAGGCCTCATCGGGCCATTCTTTCGACGCACAAAAAATATAAGTGCCTTGCTTTCAACGGCAAACAGCTCTCCCTGCGCCATCGCGCGACTTTGGCATGCACCGTGCTGTATAGCGGGCATGGCGTTACGAATCACTATCGAAGAGAACGAGCAAGCGGTAATCGTAAAGCTGGAAGGCCGTATCGTCGGACCGTGGGCGGCCGAACTTGACCGCCTATGGGAACAAACCTCGCCCAATTTAGCGGAAAGAACGTTATCTCTGGATCTGCGTGATACCACGTATGCCGATGCCGGCGGGATTCGCGTTCTGAAAACGATCTACTCGCAAACGGAAGCGGAAATTCTGACCAGTACACCCTGGACCCAATATCTTGCCGAAGAGATTACACGCAAGAACGAAAATCTAACGGGCGCGGAGGCCTGACATGCAAACCGAGCGTGAAAAGAGCAACGAAGCGGGAAGCAAGCTTTACAGGAAGAGCGAATTTTTCAGCAGTTTGTCGGCGTCGGCCCTGGCCGACTTCGAGTCGCTCCTGGTTCCTGTGTCGCACCCGGCCGGCAAGGTTCTCTTCAGCGAGACGCAGCCCTGCGAAGGCGTCCTGGTGGTGATCGAGGGCGAAGTTAAGCTTTCGATCAACTCCATCGACGGCCGCCGGCTCAGCTTGCGCATCGCCAAGGCGGGCGAGGTGCTCGGGCTCTCTTCTATGCTCTCCGGCAATCCCTACGAGATGACCGCCGACACGCTTTACCCGGCGAAGGTGGCGCACATCTCACGTCAGTTGTTCCTCAATTTTCTGGCGCGCAACCCCGAGGCCTATGAAACCGTGACGCGCGAGATCAGCCGCAGCTTTAACCTGGCGTGCGAGCAGCTGCGCATGGTCGGCCTCTCCACTTCAGTACCGGAGCGCCTCGCTTGCCTGTTGCTCCGCTGGAGCGATTCGGGCCAGAAACAAGAAAGCACCTCTCACTGCCGCTTGTCTTTGACGCACGAGGAAATCGGCGAATTCATTGGGGCCTCACGCGAGACGGTGACGCGCACGCTCTCCGTCTTCAAAAACCGGCGCCTGGTGGCACAGCACGGCTGCACGATTACAATTCCCAGCCGTGACGCGCTGGAAAGCTACGCGCGCGGTTGATTTACCCCTCCCCCCAGGCTGGCCGTTCACCTGTGATACGCGATGTGGAAGGCGTCGCGCATCCCAGGCGGGCGGCCCTTCTTTTTGCTCATTCCAGCCCGAAGGGCCAGACGCGTTGCACCGTACCGCTCAGGACTTCCCTGTGCTCTTCGCGGGTGAGGAAGTCGAAATGATCGCGATACAGCTCGACGATCCTGGCATAAGGCAGCTGCGCCAACGAGACCGGCCAGTTGGTGTCCCACATCAGGCGGCTCGCGCTGAATGCGCCGAGTAGACGCTTGACCTGCTCTTGCGCGTCGGGATATGGATAGGGCTGCTTCGAAAGCACCCACATATCGGAGATCTTGACGAAGACCCTGGGATAGCGCGCCAGATCGAGCAGCAGCTTGAGCAGATCTGGCCGGTCGAGCGGGCAGTCGGCCATGTGATCGATCACGACGGTCAGCTCCGGGTTGGCTTCGATGAGCGGCACCAGGTCGGGCATGCGCGTGGGCGGAGCAAGGATGGTCATGGGGACTTTGAGCTGATTGCAGCGGCGCCATAGCGGAGGCATGAGCGGACCGCGAATCCAGTCGCCTTCTGCCGTTCCGGCGGGGCTGAGGCGCACGCCGTGAAATCCCTGCGCCGTTAATTCACTTAAATGATCGGGCGCGGCCGGGTCTTCCGGATTGACGCGGCAGACTCCGTGAAATATCGTGGGATAGCGCTTGAGCACGCTGGCCAGATAGCTGTTGTCCCACCGGTAGTGAATCACCTGGATGATGACCGTTCGCGCCACGTTGTTGGCTTGCATGAGTTCGAGGAGCTTTTCAACGGGAGCGTCCTCGGCCGGCGGCTTGGCTCCGGGCGCAAAAGGGAACTGTGGATCGTGCTTGAAGACGTGCACATGCGAGTCGATCATCAGCGGACCCTCTGCGGCGGATTGCGACGGAGATGCCCACGCTGAGTGGAGCGCGAGCGCGCCCGCAGCGGATTGAGCGAGAAAGCGGCGCCGGTTCAAGGCAAAGTTCCTCCGAATCAATTCGACAGACTTCCCGCGGGATGTCGGCCGGCTTATTGCGGGTGTGCCTGGGCCCAGGTCTTATATTGCGCCAGCACAGCCGTGCCTTCGGTGTTGTACCACGCGTAGCCATTGCGGCGTTCGCGGCTCAGATCGTTCACATCATCGTGGATGGTCTTGTCACGGTCGCCGAAGATGGGTTTGTCTGTGCCGATCTGGTAATAACGCGACCAGGTGGGGCCGGCTCCCGCCGCGGCCACCAGCTTACGACCTTCTAGACTGTTGCGGTCGGCCCTGAAGTCGCCGCTGCCGAAACGATAACCGTAAACGGCGACTTTGGTAAACCAAGCTGCCGCGGCGTGGACCGCTGCGACTTCAGCCGGTGAGGGGTTCGGCAACTGCATAAGGAACTCCACAATCGGGAAGCTCTCATCGCTGCACAACGCGGCCATCTCATAGTTGCGCGCCGAGGTGGGCTCGAGGGTAAGCGGATCGTACTGCTGCGCCCACGCGGTCTTTACGCCGTTTTCGAGAATCTGCAGCTTCAGCAGGCAATCGATGCCGCGCTCAGCGGCCGGACCGGCACGCTGAACCAGCGCTGCTGGAATGAACTCATAGTCAGGCGCGCGAGCCGCTGCATCGTGCAGAATCTCAATCGCGTGCAGCATGGCATCATCGTTGATCGTAATGGCGTCGTGATAGCCGCCTTCAAGCGGCCACACCTGCGGCCAGCCGCCATTGGGGTACTGCGAATTCAATAGATATTCCACGCCGCGCTCAACGGAAGCCCGGAGGGGCGCGGCCTCTGTGTCGCGATGGGCTGCGAGCAGCGCTGTGGTTACCCGCGCGAGAAAATTAATCTGCATCCACGTGGCATCGTTGTCCAGCGTGGCGATGTAATGCCAGTTGGGATCTACGGGCTTGTCGAAATCGGCGGGGTCCGGGAAACGGTTCAAATTGTCGGCATCGTACAGATCGCCCGGCGCGCGGGGGCCGCTTGTCATGTCGATATTCTTGCTCCAGCCTCCGTCGGGAATCTGGTAGGTGATGACATTGTGCGCAATCTGCAATGCATCGGCGCTTGCGTACCATTCGGCGGGATGCTCGATGCGCAACGCGTAGGCGCCGCGGCCCATGGACGCGTGCTTCGGATGTGCATTCCCAGAAGTCTTCTGTTCTTCGGCGAGCGTTTGTTTGTCGATTGCCTTCTGCTTCTCTGAACGCTCAAGGTATTCGAGCCACGCCTTGCGCTCTTTCCTGGGGAGCGTGGCGATCCGGTCGCGCGTGAGCGGT
>JASHVE010000275.1 GCA_030039675.1 Acidobacteriaceae bacterium
CAGGAATCCTACAGTGTGCGCGCGGCGATGTATGCGCTGGGCATGGCCAAGGCCAGCCGCCTCGATGAGGCGCTGGTGATCAAGTCGCAGATTGCGCAGAGCGTGACCTGCTCCAGCGATGGCTTGAAACTGACAGGCATTACCTCGTGCGACATCACGGCCAAGCCCGGCGTGAAGCTAGAAGACCTGGAAGCTGCGTTCTGGAACGAGGTCACCAAGCTGCAGCAAGACGGGCCCACTCCTGATGAAGTGGAATCGTTCAAGGCAACCGATCTGACGGCCAAGATCAGCGGACTTCAGCGGCTGGGCGGGTTCGGCGGCGTTGCCGATACGCTCGACAGCTACAACCAATACACCGGCGATCCCGGCTTCCTTTCAAAAGATGTCGCGATGACTGAGGCCGCCAACGTGGCCAGCGCGAAGGCCGCAGCGCAAAAGTACTTCACGAAGGATTCCGCTGTTGTGGTGTATTGCGTGCCGGGCAAGAAGGTCCTCGACGATGTGCCGCGCAGCCCCGAAGATACAGACGCCAACGTAAAAATCACCAATCCCTATACGCCGGCGTTCGAGGCATCACAGGAGTGGCGCAAGACCAAGCCCGAGCCCGGCCCTGCGCCGGCCCTGCATCTGCCTGTGCCCACCGAGTTCAGCCTCGCGAACGGCCTCAAGGTCCTGCTGGTCGAAGATCACGCCCTGCCGGTGCTCACGGCCGAGCTGGTCTCCCGAGCCGGCAGCTTCAATAATCCCGAAGGAAAAAGCGGACTGGCCATGCTGACCGCTGAGATCATGGGCGACGGCACTGCCTCGCGCAGCCTGACTCAACTGGCGGACGACCAGGAGCGCATTGGTACGCAGATCAATACCGGCGCCGGCATGGACTCGGGCTCGGTGTCGATGAACCTGCTCTCCTACCATGCGGCTGAAGGCCTGGAATTGCTTGCTGACGTTGCCGAGCATCCGGCCTTCCGCGCCGAGGACGTGGAGCGGCGGCGCAAGCAGCGCCTGGTTCGCATCGCACAGGAGACCGACAACGTGCAAAGCATGGCCTTTCGCGTAGGCCCCAGGCTTTTGTTCGGCATCACGCCTTACGGCATGACCTCTACCGGCACGACGGAGAGTGTGACCGCTCTCACGGCTGCGGACATCTCCGGCTTTTATGCCGATCACTACGGGCCGGCCGACTCCGTTCTTGTTCTCACCGGCGACATTACGCGCGCTGAAGCCGAAAGACTCGCCGACAAATACTTCGGCGGCTGGACGGGGCATGCCGTTGCTGCGTCCGCCGCGCCGCCCGGGCCTGCGCCGCCATCGACGCACATCGTCATCGTGGACAAACCCGGCGCGCCGCAGACTGCGCTGGCCGCCTTCGGCCTTGGCGTTCCGGCGAGCTCGCCCGATATCAACTCTCTCGATGTGCTGAACTACACGCTCGGCGGAAGCTTTGGCAGTCGCATCAACATGAACCTGCGCGAGGTGCACGGATACACGTATGGGGCCTTTTCCACCTTCATGAAATACCGCGACGGCGGCGACTTCTATAGCGGAGCACTTGTGCGCACCGATGTGACCGGCCCCGCGGCCAAGGAGCTTATGACAGAGATTCGCAACTTTGTCTCGAAGCCTTCGACTCCGGAAGAACTCGCCGCGGCAAAAGAGGCATCGATCCGCTCGCTGCCCGGCCAGTTTGAAACGACGGCGGCTACGGCGCACGCTATAGACGGTATCTTCCTCTTCAATCGCCCGCTCGACTACTACGCGAATCTGCCTTCGAAATACGAGACCGTAACGCAGGACGATATCGTCCGCGACGCGCAGGAGTACCTGCATCCCGATCAGCTCATCCTGATTGCCGCCGGCGACAGGGCCAAGATCGAGCCCGCGCTCAAAGACGCGAACCTGGGCCCGGTCGAGGTACGCGACATCGAAGGGAACCTGGTTACGGATTCCAAATAACCGCAATCGGCGCTCCATGCCAACGGCGCGGCCTGGGCTGCGCCGTTGGCGTTTGACAATCGGCACAACTGCGCTATAGTTTGCTCGCCAAGCCAGAACTATATCGGAGGCGCGTTCGATGCTCACGCCACTCTTCCGCCCTGTGTGCGTTCTTTCTGTCCTTGCCTGTTCTCTCGGCGCAGTTCGCTCTGCCGCACAGTCCCTCGGCATCTTCGAAGGCCAGTCGGACGTGGGCAGTGTGACCCCTCCCGGCTCTGCGCAATACTCGCTCGCGACCGGCATCTACACCATTACATCCTCCGGCGCCAATCTCTGGTCCACCACAGACGGCTTTCACTTTCTCTGGAAGAAGGCCTCGGGTGACATCGCACTGGCTGCCGACATCGATTTTCCCGTAAAGACCGGCGCGCACAATGAGCACCGCAAAGCCATTCTCATCTTCCGCCAGAACCTCGACGCAGATTCAGCGTACGCCGATGCCGCCCAGCACGGCTCCGGGCTCACCGGCCTTCAATTCCGCACGGCTAAGGGCGACACGACGCAGAGTATTGAGCTCAATATTGATTCACCGACCCGTGTGCGACTGGAGAAACGCGGCGATTTCTTCACTATGTTCGTCAGTTTTCACGGTGAGCCGCTTCATCCCTCCGGCGCCTCCATCAAGCTGCATCTCGACGCGCCGTTTTATGCGGGCATCGGTCTATGCGCCCACGACGCGAAGGCAGTTGAAACAGCGACATTTTCCCATCTCGAGTATCAACAGCTCGCGCCGCCAGCGGCCACGTCCACAGGCGCGCTCTACAGTACGCTTCAGGCCATCACGATCGATCCAAACTCGCGCCGGTCGACGGTTGTGTATACCGCGCTGACGCGGGCACAGGCGCCGAACTGGTCCCGCGATGGAAACGCCATCGTTTTTAATCAGGCCGGCCGCATCTACACGGTCTCTGCCGATGGCAAGGGAACACCGCAACCTATCGATACCGGCTCTGCCACCGATTGCAGCGGCAGCCACGGCTTTTCGCCCGACGGCAAATGGCTCGCGATCAGTTGCGGCCTGCCCGGCATGACCGGGCGCCATCTCGCCATCATTCCCTCTACCGGCGGCGCGCCGCGTGTGCTCACCACAGATGTCGGCTACTTCCACAGCTGGTCGCCCGATGGAAAAACTATCCTCTTCACCCGCGGCGATCACGGGGCCAATAACATCTACTCCATCTCGGTGGAGGGCGGTCCGGAGACCGCACTCACCACCGGGACCGGAATCAGCGACGATCCCGACTATTCGCCAGATGGCCAGTTTGTCTACTTCAACACCGATCGCTGGGGCGGCATGCAAATCGCGCGCATGCGGCCCGACGGCAGCCAGGTGGAGCAAATCACCTTCGACAACTTCAAGAACTGGACGCCTCATCCCTCGCCTGACGGCCAGTCCATCGTCTTTATTTCGTACAGTCCCGAGGTGACGACGCACGCCTCCGACCAGGAGATCGCGCTGCGCATTCTCTCCACGGTGGACAACAAGATTCGCGTGCTCACGAATCTTGTCGGCGGCAACGGCTCGATGAACGTGCCGAACTGGTCGCCGGACTCCAAGCGCCTGGCCTTTGTGAGCTATCAGAAGTCGACGGCGGGGAGCGGCAATTAGTGCAACCCGGTGGCCGGAGAAGGCGATTCCAGGGCTAAAGCCCTTGAGGATTTGTGCTGGCTTTGCGCGTGGGTTAAAACCCACGCCTCCCTCCGTTTTGTGGCACGAGTAAACTCGTGCCCTGATACAAAACATAAGCGGCCAGACTTGCGGCCGATTATGCCAGCGCGGATGTTGCGTACCTGCGCGCAGCGGTCGCGGCCCTGTCGCTTACAGCACGCCTTCGTTGCGTTCGTCTCCGCCGTTTTGCCTCGGCACCGTGCTCAGCATCGGCCGCTGGCCCGCGCCCGGCGGGCGGATGGGTATGGGCTGGTTCTGCGGCGGCTGATGCATGGTGACGATAATGGCGCCCGCCGGCTTTCTGCCGGCGCACTGGTAGGAGTGCGGTGTACCGGCATCGAAGTACACTGCATCGCCTGTTTCCAAGGTGCAGTGCTGGTCGCCGTGCTTGAGCTCGAGCGTGCCGTCGAGAACGTACAGAAATTCAAAGCCCTGATGCAAGTGGGGCTTTGGTTCGGCATCTGCAGGGGCCGGAAGAAACTCGGCAAAATAGGGGTCCATATGCCGGTCTGGAACCATATAACCGAGACTTTCAAAGGTGTAGGTCGGTGGCTCGACGCCAGTCTGGGGCATACGCACCCGGTCCTTCTGGCGGTGCACCCGGAACATGGTGGTCGGTTCGCTCTCGAAGAAGTAAGACAAGTCCTTCGAGAAGACCATGGCGATCCGCGCCAGGTTGCGCAGGGTCGGCACCACCCGCCCGGTCTCCAGTTGCGACAGGAAGCTTGCCGAGAGCCCGGTATGCTTGCCCAGTTCCACCAGGCCCATGGACTTCTTCAGGCGCAGCCGGCGAATGCGCTCCCCGATCCGCTTCTCGGCGATAAACCGTTCTGCGGTCTCGGGATCGGCCTGCGTCTTTTGCATATCCTCGCTTCTCACCTCAGCGTGCTCATTCATCGCCCGCTTCGCTTCCTCCCTTGAGATGTAGGATGCAAACCGCGGCAATATTGTTCAAATCAAAAACATTTCTGATATTACGAAATAGAATACCTCGTTCGGCGCGTCCCTGAAAGCGAGAGCTTGCGCGGTATTCTAGAAACTCGGGTTGTCTTGCCATGTCTGAATCCATCAAGACCGAATTCGCTCCGTTCGCCACGATCGCCGAGATCGGCCGGCACGAGGGCCAGTCCGTCATACTACGCGGCTGGCTCTACAACCTCCGGGAGTCCGGCAAGCTGCTGTTCCCGATCTTCAGGGACGGCACCGGGACGATCCAGGGGGTTGCTCACGTCAAGAGCGTCCCGCCAAATGTGTTTGATGCGCTCAAAGGGCTAACGCAAGAGTCCAGTGTGATCGTTACCGGCAAAGTTCGCGCCGATTCCCGCGCGCCCGGTGGCCATGAATTGGATGTGGAGGACCTGGAAGTAGTACAGCGGGTGCCAGAGGGTGACCCATATCCTATTACGCTGAAAGAACATGGCGTCGATTTTCTGCAGGAGCACCGGCATCTTTGGGTGCGCACGCCCAGGCAGGCGTCGATTCTGCGGATCCGCGCGGAAATTATGCGCTCGGCAGCCGAATACTTCGACCAGAACGGCTTTATCCGCACCGACCCACCGATTCTGACGCCGGCGGCGTGCGAAGGTACGTCAACCTTGTTCCCGGTCGACTACTTTGGGGACCCAGCCTACCTTACGCAGTCCGGCCAGCTCTATGTCGAGTCGACGGCGCTGGCTCTGGGCAAGGTGTACAGTTTTGGGCCGACATTTCGGGCCGAAAAGTCCAAGACGAGACGGCATTTGACGGAGTTCTGGATGATCGAGCCGGAGGTGGCCTACATGGACCTCGACGGGCTGCTGGAGTTGGCCGAGAACTTTCTCTCGCACATTGTGCAGTCGGTCGTGAAGAACCGCGGGCCAGAGCTGAAGACTATCGGGCGCGATACGGCCAGGCTCGAAGCCATCGTGCCGCCCTTCCCGCGGCTGCGCTACGACGATGCGGTGGCGATGCTGAACCAGGCGCACAAGGACGGGCATCTCGA
>JASHVE010000276.1 GCA_030039675.1 Acidobacteriaceae bacterium
GCAAAAACTCCAATATTTAAGCTAGCATATGGAGTTCGCAGGAATGTGAATGGCGAAAAGCAGGGCGTAGGGGCCGGCGTTCGTGCCGTGGGTTCGTGCTTTCCCACCTTAGCCGGTGCGCAAAGAACGCGCATCGGCGAAGGTGGGGCACCCGATGTTCACGCGGCGGGCGAAGTCGCTCTACACCCGCCAGTGATCAGCGCGCCAGTTCTTGATGCGCTCCTTGATCTGCTTGCGGCTCAGGTTCTCTTCAAGAGCCTGCTTCGCCAGCGGCACCAGCTCCTCATCGGAAGCAAAGCGCAGCGCGATCAGTTGATCTTCAGTGAGCCGGGCGATCTGCGGATGCCACTCCGCGGGAGCCAACGCCTGCAGGCGCAGGCGTTCTTCGAGGCGGATGACGCGATCCTGCACCTTCAAGGCATAGGTGCGCAGCTTGAAAAACGGAATGAAGACAACAACGGAGAGCACCACCAGCCATGCGGTGAAAAAGTGCGGATGGCCGATCAGGTAGACGATGGCGACGATCAGACTCACGATCAGAGTAAAAAGCGTGACGAGGTGATAGGGCGGATCCAAACGCGCATGTTTCTTGAAATTTTGCGGGGCTTGCTCGCTCATTGCGTGGCCGTAATTTCCCTCAGGCCGGATTGTGCTCCCGCGACAACCGGTGTTACCGTGATGCCGGCGGGAACGGCGCCGGGGGCCTGTGCACCTGCGATGGCCGGATTTTGCGCGGGCGGCCCTGCTTGTGTCAATGCATCCATGTTCTCCGGCCCGAGCGTCGCTGGGTGCTTGGGAACGAGGTGGCCGGCGCGGCCGCGCACGAGATAGTCCACAAAGAGGCCGCCCGCAAGCCATGGATTGAGAATCGCGATCGGAATGGCGTAGGCCGTGGTGACGAACGACTCGTCGATGCTCTTGTTGGCGTGGCTCAGGCGCCGGTACCCGGGAATCTGCGGAATCTCAAAGACGGCAAGCTGTGTGTCACGATGCTTGCGCCCGTAGCGGACCAGCTTGTAGGCGATCTGTTTGGGGGTGGTCATTCCCGCATCGGGAAAGATGCTGCGGCGAAAGGTCTGCGGAAAGTAGGAATTCAGAATCTGGCGTGCGAAATCAGCGCAGTTGGAAAACAGAAGATCGAAGTCCGAACGGTTCGGGCCGGCGTTCAAACGCTCGATGAGCGCATCGTCCTGCTCTGCCGTAGTCGCAAAGCGGAAGGCGTAGATACGGCGTTCGTAGGCTGCTCCAACCAACTGGGTCCACCCGCCATGAACCAGATTGCCGGGCGACAGGTTCGCACCGAGGCTAAGCAAATGCGCTTCGCGATAGCGGTCGCGCAGGCGGGTGACCATCTCGCGGTCGACATGATCGGGCACCTCGGCCGTATTTTCCACCGCATAGAGATAAGGGATGAGCGGAATCGCCACCCAGTCGTAGCCGTCGATGCCCTGGTAGCGGGCGATAACGGCCCCCATCTCGCCCGGACTGCAACGGCGCAGGTGGACCGGCGTCTCCGCGCAGATGCGATCAAAGTAGAGGGCGTTGTGTCCGGTGGGATTGAGGGCGCCGAAGAAGCCGTACGGCTGCTCCATCAGGAGCGCTGCCTGCGCCTGGCCACGGACTGAGCAAAGCGCAGCCAATCCGATGAGAGCAAATGCCAGTTTGCGTAAACTTTGCATTTGGAGCACCCGTTCCCTCGAACTCAGATGCGCCCTCCTTTCTTCAGGTATGTCCGGCACTGGCGAAAAACCAATTGACCCTTATTGCAAACTGATGCACTGCCAATGGTTACTTTCGGCAAAACCGCGCTCTCCCTGGTTGGACACCGAGGTGGGGGCGAAGGTTGCGGTCAATCGGGCGTTGTGGCTGGAAATGTCTCGAAATAAAAGACCGAAATAGGGCTGGCGATGATGGATGGGTTCAGCCTTTGGCCGGGACGATTATGGAGATTTCCTGCACTTCGATCAGCCCGCAGCCGCACCGCTTTTCGAGCTCCGGCAGGATTGCGTCGACCTTTTCGCGGATCTCGATGAACTCGACCTTCACGGGCAGATGGTCAGAGATTTCGAGAATGTGCGCGTAGTGCATGCGATGTTTGGCGCCGAAGCCGGCCACGCCTTTCACCACAGTGGCTCCCGCGATTCCGCTGTGAAACAGAAAGTCGACGATGCTGGTGTAGACCGGAACTCCGTGGTGTTTAGCTCCATCGCTGAGGTAGATCGTAACTTTGACCGCTTTACCGGTGGTCAGCATAATGTTTGATCCTGACTACTGTGCCTTCTGGCGCAGCCCGTTGGTCAACGAAGCATTGAAGGAAGGATTGAAGCACTTTTGACGGCAAGTTGCAATGGCGCTGCTCACAGCACGTCAGCGAGCGCGGTGCCGGCCCAGGTAGCGGCGAGGCCGAGAATAAGGCTGCCTACGGCGTAGAGGCTGGCCAAAAAGAAGGCCCCGGAGCGCAGTGTGGACAGGGTCTCCCACTCGTAAGTGGAGAAAGTGGAATAGGCACCGATGAAGCCGATGGGAATAAGGAATCGCCAGGCCGGGTTGAGGAAGGCGCGTTTGCTCATGAAAGTGAGCGTGAAGCCGATGATGAGGCAGGCGGAAATGTTGATGATGAGCGTGCCGTAGGGGAACCGGACCCCCATGCGGCTGGAGACCGTGGAACCCACCCAATAACGCAAGGCCGAACCCATCGCGCCGCCGAGAGCAATCAGGAAATATTTGAGCAAAGCTTCCTCCTCATCTTGCGGCGAGGCTCGGACAGAACGCGGAATTTACAACGCGCAGTTCGCCGCCCGCGGCCACGCCGTTCTTTTGTCGATTTGCCAGGGATTGCGCCGGGGAGCATGACCCCGCGACAGGACACCCTGCCAGGAGTCATCATCTGTCCGGCCCGTCGGAGGACAGCGGTTTAAACGGCGCTGTACTGCGACGCCGTCGGGTGAACTCCTTCACCCATGGAACAGTTCTATTACACGATTCGGCGCGGGGCCCTGTCAACGGCATGCTTCAGAGTTTGAAGCGCACAGCCTTGCGGCGACTTTGCGTCCTGACAGGAGTTTCGGCGACCAGGTCCGAAGAATAGCGGGGCGATGCCATAGAATGCTGCCGAGGGTTTTCTCCAGCATGATCTCAGCGCCAAAACTGCCCCGTCGTGTGTCTGTGTCCTTTTTCCTGTCGATTGCAACGCTGCTTGCGGTACCGGCCTTTGCCCAGCGCGACAGCGAGTTTGCCAAAGCGACAGCGCTTCTGCCGCCAGACGCCCAGACCGTCGTGGACCGGCTCGGCAGCTTGCACGAGCTGCCGGAAGGGACATGGAAGACACACACCGGAGACCTGGCGCATGGCGAGGACCCGGACCTCGATGACAGCGCGTGGGCGTCGATAGAGGTCGGCGCAAAGGCCTCCAATGACGCAGTCTGGTTCCGGCAGACCTACCAGGTGCCCGACACGCTGAACGGCTACGACCTGACGGGTTCGCGGATCTGGTTTCAATTCCATGCGAACGGAAACGGGCCGATGCCGCAGATTCTCTATTTCAATGGCCGGCGCGTAGCGTTGGGCGAGGATCTGGAACCGATCGTGATCTTCGACAACGCGAAGGCCGGCGACAAGGTGACAGTGGCCGTGAAGCTGCTCCATACGGTGGATGTGAAAACGTTTCGCGGCGCGACGCTGCGCATCGACTTTCCTGAGAACCGGCCGAACCCTGAAGATTTGCGCGAGGAGCTGCTTTCGGCGGCGGTGCTGATTCCTTCGCTCGCGCCCGGCGATGCGTCGAAAGAGACGGCACTGGAAAGCGCGATTCATGCCGTGGACCTGAACGCGCTGGACGCGCATGACCAGGGCAAATTCGACGCCAGCCTGATTGCCGCGGAGGCGCAGCTTGAGGCGCTCAAGCCGCTCGTTTCGCAGGCCACCTTTCATCTCACCGGCAACGCACACATCGATGCAGCGTGGCTGTGGCCGTGGACCGAGACCGTGGACGTGGTGAAGCGCACCTTCGGCACGGCGCTGCAGTTGATGTATGAATATCCGGGGTATACGTACACGCAATCGGCTGCTGCGTACAACGAGTGGCTGGCGCAGAAGTATCCGGACATGAATGCAGAGATCAAGCAGCGCATCCAGGAGGGCCGCTGGGAGATTGTGGGAGGCATGTGGGTCGAGCCGGACCTGAACATGCCCGACGGTGAGTCGCTGGTGCGGCAACTGCTGGTGGGCAAGCGCTGGTACAAGCAGGCCTATGGCGTCGATGTGAGGGTGGGCTGGAATCCGGATTCGTTCGGGTACACGTGGCAGCTGCCGCAGATCTACAAGAAGAGCGGCGTGGACTACTTCGTGACGCAGAAGATGACGTGGAACGACACGAACCAGCTTCCCTTCAAGCTCTTCTGGTGGGAGTCGCCGGATGGATCGAAGGTGCTGACATATTTTCCCCATGACTATGTAAACACGACGCTGAATCCGGTGCGGCTCTCTGAAGACTTGAGCATTGCGCGCGAGCGCTCGCCGGGCATGCTCGACATGATGGACCTCTATGGCATCGGCGACCACGGCGGCGGGCCCACGCGGGCCATGCTCGACGAGGGATTTCACCGCGTGGGCACTGGCCACGTGACACCGAAGTATGAGTTCGGCACGGCGCAGTCGTACTTTTCGGCGATCGAGAACCAGGTTGCGCCGGACAGCCCGACGTGGAACTACCAGTCGATCGCCAAGGGTTACAAGCCTCCAGCAGCGGTCGCGGACAAGATTTCGATTCCCACGTGGAACACGGAGCTTTACCTCGAATATCACCGCGGCGTCTTCACCACGCAGGCCAACCACAAGCACAACATGCGTACCGCAGAAGAAGAAGTGTTGAATGCAGAGAAGTGGTCGTCGCTGGCTTGGCTGGATGGTAAGAGCTATCCGGGCGCTGAACTGACCGAAGATTGGAAGAAGGTGCTCTTCAACCAGTTCCACGATCTGGCTGCGGGCTCAGGCATCGGCATCATCTACAAGGACGCGCAGAAGGACTACGACGTGGTGCGCTGGTCGACGGACGAGATCAGCGCCGACGCGCTGAAAACCGTGGCCGAGCATGTCGACACGAAGGGTGAAGGGATTCCGGTGCTGATCTACAACCCGCTGGGCTGGGAGCGGTCAGGCGATGTGAGTGTGCAGGTGCAGTTGCCCGAGCCGGGGAGTTCGGTGGATATCGTCGACTCTTCGGCAGGCGGGCAGACGCTCGAGCCGGAGGAGTCATCGATCGATCCGAAGACCGGCGTTGCCAATCTGACCTTCCACGTCTCCAATGTGCCCGCGCTCGGTTACAAGGTGGTGCGCATCGGCGGCAAGCACGGCGGCGCGGTGATGGCGGCGGCTGCCAGCGATCAGGGCGGAACGCTCCAGTTGAGCGATCACGATCTGCGCGTGACGGTAGACAAGAAGACGGGCTGCATCACGAGCCTGACTGTGGCGGGCTACGAGTCGCTGGCCAAGGGTGGGTGCGGCAACGAGCTGCAGGCCTTCAAGGATCTGCCCAAGAATTACGACGCGTGGAACATCGATCCTGGCACGCTCGACGAGACGCCAACCCTGCTGGACTCGGCCGATTCGGTAGAACTGATCGGCGCGAAGTCGGCGAATCCGGCCATCCGCATAACGCGCACCTGGCAGAGCTCGAAGTTTGTGCAGACCATCACGATTCCGCCGGGCTCCGGCGAGGTCGATGTCGACAACCAGATCGATTGGCATGAGCGCCATGTGTTGCTGAAGGCTGCGTTCCCGCTCGCCAGCACGAGCGACTTTGCCACCTACGAGATTCCCTATGGCGAGATCGAGCGGCCGACAACCCGCAACAACAGCTGGGAGAAGGCCCAGTTTGAGGTTCCGGCGATGCGCTGGGCCGACCTGGGCGACGCCAAGCACGGGTTCAGCCTGCTGAACAAAGATAAGTACGGGTACGACGCCGTGGGCAACATGCTGCGGCTGTCGCTGCTGCGCGGGCCTACTTGGCCCGATCCCGACGCCGACCAGGGGCACCATCATTTCCATTACGCGCTCTATCCACATGCGGGAACCTGGAAGGATGCGCTGACGGTGCGCCACGGGTGGGAGTACGACTATCCGCTGACGGCAGTTGCGACGACGGTGCATGGCGGCTCGCTGCCGGCGCAGCACTCCTTTGCCGCGGTCGGACCGGATGATGTGGTGCTGACGGCGGTGAAGAAGGCCGAGGATGCGAATGGGTTGATTTTCCGTGCTTACGAGTGGGCGGGCAAGGATGCAACGGCGGAGTTTCACGTGCCGCCGGGTGCGACCAGCGCCACAGTCACGAACCTGATGGAGGCGCCGCAGGGCGGCCCGCTCGAGATTGCGGGCGACACGGTGCGGGTGCCGATCCATCCGTACGAGATTCTGACAATTCGGGTGGACTATGCGAAGTAGTTATCAGAGAACAGAGAACAGAGAACAGAGAACAGAGAACTGAGAACTGAGAACCGAGAACTGGGAACTGAGAACTGAGAACTGAGAACTGGGAACTGAGAACTGAGAACTGAGAACTGCCCACTGTTTTGGTACTCTTGTAGCTGTCAATCGATAAGGAGCGGAAGAATGAGCATCACTTCGCCGTTTTTTGTGGTTCCGGTCATCATTGCAGTCTTTGTGGCCTCGATCCTGTTTGCGACCAGCAGCAAGGAAGATAACGGCCACTCCGCCCACTGATTTCGCCCGGCTCAGGGAACCTTTGGGTGGGCG
>JASHVE010000277.1 GCA_030039675.1 Acidobacteriaceae bacterium
AGCACAGACAGGACGCGCCAGTCGTCGTTGAAGTAGAAGTCATAGACGGGCTCACGAAAATACTTGTCGGCATTGCCGTAGGCGACAGCGCTGGTATCGGGCACACCGATGAGAAAGTCGGCAAAATCGGAGCCGGTCGTTGCGCTCTCGGCGGCATTCGCAGTAGCTGCGCCGGTAAATGTGAAGGCGCCGCGCGGATTCTGCTGAAAGTCGTCGTTGTACAGCTGCTTGCGGAAATCACCGCCGGCGGAGATATTGTGACGGCCGCGATAAATGCCGACAGACGCCGATACACCGTTCGTCTCGGTGCGATTGAACGTACTGTTGCCGTCGGTCAGCGAGGCGATGCCGCTCGAAAAGCTGAGCGTGGGCGGACCCCAGTTTGAGGGGTCCTGATCGTTGCCGCCAATGTTCGCATCGTTCGGACCAGAGATGTTGACGCGGTTGGCGAAGTTCGGCGTGATCTCAGTTCTGAGGCGGCTGAAGTTATAGCCGGAGAAGAGAAACAGGTGCGGACTGAATCGATGCGTCCAGTGAATGTTCGCATTCATGCCGAGCGTGCCGGTCGCATCCACAAAATCGAAGAGGCTTACATTCGCCGCGCGTGTGCTTAAGAAGTTGAAGCCGCCGTAGAACTGGTCTTTGCGCCCGATCCGCGCATTGTCGATGCGCGATTGCAATCCATCCCGATGCACACTGTTGAGCACAGGCGCCTGATAGTTGTAGCCTGTTGCGCTCGAGATGTTGGGATTCGGCATTGGATAAAGCGCCAGCAGCGCCGCGGCTTGCGGGCTGACAGGAACCTGGTTGTTGAGGTACGGCATACCGGTGGCCGGATCGTAAATGGTGACAGGCTGACCCTGCGCGTCGAGCAGACCCGCAAGATCGCCGGTGCGCTCAGCGAGTGTAGGAACAAGGCCGGGCAAAACCTGGGCGTTGTTGTTGCGTGTCCATGTGTAGTTGACGAAGAAGTTGGGGCCGCGCGGAATGAGGTGCGGAATTCTGATGGGACCGCCGACACTGGCGTTCATCGTGATGAGGTCATAGGCGCTCTTGGCAGAAGTGAGACCGCTGATAGAATACGGCCGCGCATCCGTAGCGGAGTTGTCGAGAATGGCCGCGAATCCTCCAGTGTAGAGGGCACGGCTGCCGGAGCGTGTGTTGCCGAACGCCGGGTTCGTCGCGTAGCGCGAAGTGGCCGCATTGTTCACGCTCCCGTTTACCAGATAGCCGTCCGCCGCCTGATCGTTGGAGTTCTCGGGTGGTTTGGGCATCTCGGCCGGCGTGTTGTTCGCAGCGGAGGCGCTTTTCCCTGTACCGGGAAGCGGAGCAATGAGAACAGGCTGCGGAAGGATCGGATTCTGTACCACTTTTGTGCGCGCCATGAGCTGATCCGTGGGAAGCAGCGTGAGTTCCCAGTTGCCCGCCTGCGTGGCGGGTCCGATGGTCAGCTGCGCGTGGATGGTTTGGAAGCATTGCATCTCCACGTCGATGGCCCACACGCCGTCAGCGAGATCGTCGAAGTGGTAGAGGCCGCCCTGATCGGCGACCGCTGTAAGCTTCTTGTCGCCTTGCGTCGCAGTGATGATTGCGCCGGGCACGGGCAGTCCGCCGAAGGTAATGGCACCGTGATACTCGCGCGCCACGGCGCTTGCGGCGGCGCAAAGCCAGACGAGTGCGCAAAGGAGCGAGACTTTGGCAACGTGTATCAGCGGCATTCGTCGACTCCGGCACACTCTAGTTCGGGGAGGGCGGTTCGATGTGATCGACCACAATGACGTCGGCCGGCTGCTTCTGCGATTCGAGCTTCAAACCAAGCTGTTCTTCGAGAGCTGTAAAGATGGATGGCCCAGAGGTTGCGGGAGGCGCCGGATTATCGGCTCCGGGTTGGCCGCTATCGGGTGCTCTGGGCGCGGCTCCTTCCATCTCATCGGGCGCCCATTTCAAGTCGAAGTCGTACTTGCCGGTGAGGCCTGTCTTGTCGACGACCGTACTGCCGAAGTGAAAAGAGAGCTGGCGCACGAGAACCGCAAGCTCAACTGCCTGCCCCATGAACTCGCCGCGCCCCATACGCATCATGCCCGGATGGGCGGCGCCATCGGGACCTTTCATGCCGTTCGCGTATGTGTCGCCTGGTTTTGCTTCTTTCATCTTCAGACCACTCTTCGCGATGACCAGCACATATTGCGTGAGGTCCCTGGTCTCGTGATGAAACTTCAAAGCGAATCGGTCTTCCAATATGGGCAAGAACATCGCCCAGCGCTGCTGCGGAGTGAGTGTCTTCAGCTTCGGCACATCGTCGGCTGCAACCTTGGCTTCGATATCGAACCGGTCTGAATTCATCCAACCGGGCACTCCCACAAGCCGATCGTCTGAAACCGCAAGCGCTTCGCGGATCAGCCCGTGCAGCGGAACATTGGAAACCGAGACGCCATCCGGTGTCATCATGATCCGGCTCATCATGCTGTCACCCTTGTTCGGCTTGATGGAGACCACTTCAAACGCCGGGGGCGCGGAAGCATCACCGGTTGCCGGCGCGGCGACGCCGGTTTGCGCGGTCAGGCGGGGTGTGACAAGAATGATCCAGCAGGCAGCCGCGAGCATTGGAGCCAAGCTGCGTTTTTGCCGGCGCGGGCGCGCTTCGATCATCATTTGACCTGCCTCGGTTTACTGTTTCTGGATAAAGACCGGCGGGGGAAGCCGGTCCACTTACCACGGATTCGCAAGAAAATTGCAGTTATGTGACATGCGATGGAACGATTTCGTCAACGGCTGCGCGGAGGATCTTCATCCAACATAGCCGCACTTATTACCGACATCCTAGGTCTATGACCGCGCGGATTCGTATCTTTGGCATCGTGCTTTCCCAGGCGCCAAAAATCGAGACCTGGGGCACCCGGCACCCGGACTTAGTACTTAATCAAACAGTCACAGATTTAGTTTGCCGACGGTTTCTCCACGTGGTCGATGACGATCACGTCGTCAGGTGCTTTGGTGGCTTCGATCTTCAATCCGATCTGCTCCTGCACAGCTGTGTAGAGGCTAGGCGGAGCGTTGGGGTCATCTGTTTTGGGCGGGGTCATCGGCACCGCACCGCGGAACTGCTGGAATTGCGAATCGTCCGGTGTCCACTTGAGCGTGAAGTCATAGCGGTCTTTGAGGCCGGTCTGATCCACCACGGGCTTATCCATTACGCCCGACTGCATCCAGGAGGCGAAGTCTTTCATATCCATGTTGCGCACGACCAGATCACCGAGGCCGCGGAAGAAGAAGCCCTGCTGATCGTTCGGTTGAGCTGTAGTTTTGGTCATTTTCGACCCACCGTTCGCGACGGTGATGGCGTAGACCGGAAGCTCGCGTGTTTCGTGATGGAATTTGAGCGCGCAGCGGTCGGCAAGCAACTTCTGCACCATAACGCCCATCTGCTTCAGGTTCGGCCGGCCGGGCACGTCGGGAACGCCGTCGATATCGTAAAGCTCAGTGCCGAACCAGTCCGGCGCGCCTAAGATCTGCTTGGAGTGCAGACCGTAGGCGAAGGCAATCAGGTCATTCAGGTTGGTGTTGAAGGTCCTGAAATGGGTGCCTTGAAAACCGAAACCTTTTCCCTGGTGGCTCGGATCGCTGGGCTTGATGGTTGCCACATCGAGGCTTGGATTAGCGTCGGCAGCCATCGCCTTAGGAGGCTCGGGAATCGCCCACTCCGTGTCCGGCGTGGCCCGCGCGAAGGAAACCTGCACCGGATTCGGACCGGCGCTTAACGTTCCATCGATGGTCTTGCCGTCAGGGCTGAGCTTGCCTTCGATCGTCATCACGGAGCCGGAGATCTTTACATCAGTACCCTGCCAGGTAACGGAAGTAAACGTGAGCGGCGGAGTTCCCTGATCGGCGTTATACAGGGCTGCGCTATATGCCTGGCCTGTCTTGGCAATTTTGACAACCATTCGCACATCGTGTGACGCGCCGGGAAAACGGACGGACGCCTGCCAAGTGCCGGCAACGTCCTGCGGTGCGGCTGGCGCGGCGTTTTGCGGCACGGCCTGTGCGCTGACGGGATGCGTTGCGATAGAAGCCAGAAATGCCGGAGCCAATCCGGCAGCAATGCACGCAAGACTCAGCAATGTCTTGCGGCAAATATCATGTGAGACTGACCTACTCTTCTTCATGCGAACCAATCCCCTTCTGCCGGCGGCGGGAGCGTCAACGGAGCGGCGAGAACCTGGAGTGCATTTCGTAAATCGGGGGAAGAATACAACGATAAGACGAGATACGCGCCGTTTTGTTCGCAGGTTCCGCAAAATTCGTTTTCCCCCCGGCGTGGACCGGTCTCCGAAAAGCGTACTTAAGGAGAAGATCCTTCAGTAACCTGTCGGCGAACCGCTCGCAGCGACTATCAAGCATACTACATAGCCAGATAAAACAGGTAATGTTCTTTCTCCGGAACTTCGAGTTGAAACTCGCCTGGTTGCGTTAGGGGATGGACTCATCGATTTAGACACCGGTGTTCTTCCTTTTGTTCCCGGAATTTCAATCCCGCTCCCGGTTCGGCAAACTGAAGACCTTCTGCAAGCGCTAATTTGGCGAAGGCTGCTCAATGTTCTCGATCACCAGCACTTCCGTTGGCGCCTTTGCCGGCACAAGCTTTAATCCCAACTGCTCGGGCAGGGCGGCGAAGAGTGAAATCACGGGCACTTGTGCTTCCGGCCCGCCAGCGTCGCCGGCCCGCGACGCCATGATCGCAACATCGCTCAGCACAAAGTCGTAGTTGCCCTTCAATCCGGTCTCATCCACTACCGGGCGGTTGCCGACGTCGGGAAAATGCGACAGCTGCTCTGCAAATTCGGGCATTGGCCACGCACTTGCCGTGAGTTCGTTCGGCCCCGTCCGTATGATCCTCGTCAGATGTGCGCCTGGCGGAGAAGTCACGCCGGCAGGCGGCAACGGATCCGGCTTCACTTCTTTCATCTTGATCCCGCCATTTGCCACTACCAACGCGTACACCGGCAGGTCGCGCGTCTCCACTGTCGCCTTCAGTTGAAAGCGGTCTTCGAGCAGCGATTGCAAAAGCAGCCGCGGCACCGCCATCTTCTCTTCAAATCCAAGCTTGTCGAAGGCCGCAATCTCCGCATCGCTTGCCTTTGCCTGGATGTCGAAATGCTCTGTCTTCAGCCAGCTCGGCGCGCCCGCCAGCTGTTCGTCCGATTTAACGCCATACGCAAACTTGATCATGTCGCTTACACTCATGTTTGTCGCGGAAAAGTGGGCCGGGGACAACATGATCTGCATCCTCGAAGTTGGACCAGCGCTCGGCTTGATCGTCGCCACTTCAAAGGCCGGCTTCGTCCCTTCCTGTGGATGAATGAGCATGACTTTCGCTGCCTGAGCCTGGCCCCACCCGACGACGAACGGTAGAGTGAATGCGCTCAAGGCCACCGCGGCAAGCAGCAGCTTGCTGCTCAGGCTCACGGTCTGCCCGATCTGTCTGGTCATGATTCGCTTAATCCGCTTCTTCAAATCGGCCCCGGTTACGCCCGCGACGCACGGCAGCGGCGATTCAACGCAATACTTGCACACGTTCAAAATTCCCTCGGCGTACGTCTGCGCCTCGCCGCCCGCCTGCATCACAGCCTCGTCGCAGGCCCGCTCGCGCTCATCAATCAATCGCGTTCCAATCCACCACACCGCGGGATAAAACCAGAAGAGTGCTTCGACAACCATGTGGACCGCGAAGGTGAGATTGTCTCGCCGCCGCAAATGGCACATCTCGTGCGCGACGACCGCGCGCAACTGTTCGGCCGAAAGCCTATCCAGAATTCCTTCCGGCAGGAGCAGCACTGGCCAGAAGATTCCGAAGATCCCAGGCTCCATCGACACCGAAGTCACGAGTACCGTCACGTCTGATGCAAGATCGATTGGACGCGCGGCGCGCTTGGCCGCATACACCTGCCACCATCCACGCCGATATCGGATGGTAACGATCAATGCGCCGCACGCCCACGCCGCCAACAGCACTACAGAAAGCCAGTTCCCATGATGCGCCGCGATCGGCGAACTCGCAGTGTCAAGTAGCAGCGTGTGTCCGAACGGTTGCGTCACCTGTTCCACGACGCTCGCCACTGCCGGCCGCGCCGCCGGCGTTGGGATCAGTGACCGTAGCCACTCGCC
>JASHVE010000278.1 GCA_030039675.1 Acidobacteriaceae bacterium
TACTTCAGCGGCGAAGTCTGGGTGCTCGGCAATCAGGCGCCGCCTTCGCTCGATCGCGCCACCGTCACCCAGCAGCTCACTACGCGCTATGTAACCGACTTCCAGAGCGAATGGCGCAGCTTCCTGCACGCGGCGCAGGTGGCGAAGTACTCGAGTCTCAATGACGCAGCGGCCAAGCTGCAGTTGCTCTCCAATCCCAACTCGCCGCTCCTCGCGCTCTTCTTTACCGTCTCGGACAATACTGCCGTCGCCAATCAAGATATCGCCAAGGAGTTTCAGCCTGCGCAGGCCCTCGTCGCGCCTGGCAACCCTGACAAATTCGTCGGGCAGGGCAATACGAGTTACATGAATGGACTTATCGCGCTGCAGGCCTCTGTGCAGCAGGTTGCTTCCACGCCTGGGCCGCCGTCGCAGGACCCGGCAGTCGTCGCGCCCATCACCAACGCCTCAACCGCCGCGCACACCGCGGCTACGCAGACTGCGCAGGCCTTCAACATCGATCCCCAGGCCCACGTCGATCAGACGGTTCTGGCACTCATGCAGGACCCCATCAACTCAGTCGACGCCGTAGTGCGCGGACGCGGAGCGGCCGTGGCCAATGGCGGCGGCGCAGGCTTCTGCTCATCCTTCAATAGTCAACTGGCGAACAAGTATCCGTTCAATCCGAACGCGACCATCGAAGCCAGCGCCTCTGATCTGAGCGCATTGCTCCAGCCCGGCTCCGGCTCGCTCTGGCAGTTCTATAACGCCTCGCTCAACAAGCTCATCGTGCAGCAGGGCGCAAGCTACGCGGCCGCACCCGACGCAACCGTTAAGGTGAACCCCGACTTCCTGCGCTTCTTCAATCGCGTCGCCGGGCTCTCGAACGCGCTCTACGCGCCCGGCTCGCAGGGCCTTGCCTTCACCGCACACATCCTGCCTTCGAAAGGCATCCAGACCGTCTCCTTCCAGGTCGACTCGCAGAGCGTCTCGGGCTCCGACGTATCGAAGCAATTCGTCTGGTCGCCTTCGACGGCCCAGCGCGCGGAGCTTACCGCAAGCTACGGCTCAAACAGCCTTCCTCTGCAGTTCTCCGGCACGTGGGCGGTTTTTCACCTTTTGGGGAAGGGCAAGATCGAGCAGAGCGGAGTCACAGACCGGCTCGCCTACCCGCTTGAGATCGCAGGCACACCCATCTCCGTCGCGGGAACACCGCTGGTCGTTCACCTGGAGATCTCCGGCCCCAACGCAGGGCTGCTTGTCCCTGGAGGCTTGAGCGGGATGCGCTGCGTCTCGACGGTCGCACATTGAGGCTTTTGACTGCGTGAAATCTCATGGTCGCCCAGCATTGTGCTTGTGGTGATGAAAGCTGATGGAGATTTGTGCTTTTCCACCTTAGCCGCATAGGGCGCGGCGAAGGTGGGGCACCCAGGGTTTGTGCCGATACGAAGATCATTGATCCCGATTAACCCGTGGGAACAGAAAGCAACCGCTACGCGGCTGCGTCTTCCGCGGGCAGAAACTGGAGCAGCAGGCAGGTCACGTTGTCTACGGCGCCGTACTGCTTGGCCCTGTCGATCAACGCCTGGCAGGCCTCAGCCAGGGTAGTGCAGGAGAGGATCGTGCTCGCAATCGCCTTCGCGTCGGCGTACCGGGTCAGCCCGTCACTGGTCAGCAGCACGATATCGCCTACTTCCAGGTCACCCGTAAAGATATCCGGCTCGACCGACTCCGCCGTCCCGATCGCGCGGGTAATCACTGACTGCAGCGGCGAGGCCTGTGCCTCCTCTATGTTCATTGAGCCCTTGCGCACCTGTTCGGCCAGGAAGGAATGGTCATGCGTGATCTGCGCGCACACGCCACCACGGAGGAAGTACGCCCGGCTGTCGCCTACATTCCCGATCAGCAACCGCCGTCCGTCAATGCAGGCCGAGACCAGCGTCGTTCCCATGCCCCGCAACTCATCCCGCTCTTGCGAAAGCTGATAGACCTGCTGATTTGCCTCGAGAATGGCGCGGTAAAGGCGATCTTCCGTGCTCGCCTCCATGCCGTTCGCCTGGCAAAAGGTCTCTACCAGCGCCTTTACTGCAGTTGCGCTGGCTACTTCGCCGGCGGCCATCCCTCCCATGCCATCGCAAACCACGAAGATGCGGGACTCGAGATCGTAGCCGAAGCCGTCTTCGTTGTTCGTCCGCACGCAGCCCATGTCGGTCAGCGCCACTACATCGATCTTCAGCTCGGTTCCGAGATCCATGGCAGAAGTCTTCTTTCGCCCGGCGCTCCGGCCGGTCCCGTGCGGAGTTTCAAAGCAAGAACAGACGTTGCAGGTTGCGCGTTTAAGGTTGCCAGAACTCCCGCCCACGTGTAAAGGCATTGCACTGTATTTACGAGCTCTCGTGCAGAACACGCTCGGCGTCGGCCAGCGTGCTCAATCCTGATGTCCGTCCGACATCTCGGCGACCCGTGCCAGAAACCTCTTGAGCACCTCTTCGCCCGTTCCCGCCACATGGTCGCCGGGCTTCGCATCGCCTTTGCCCCAGGCCATCAGAAACACCAGCGGAATCCACCCGCGCACGTCGCGCTCGATCTGCTGCCCAAAGGAATACAGCACCCGCGAGAGCTTCAGCGGAAGCTGCACCCCTGTCACATCGTGGACTGATGGGTCCTGGCAAAGCTCAGGTGACGAAACCACCAGGTATTCGCGGCAGGCCAGCGGGCGTATCGGATGAATGCTGCAATTCTCGTTTTCGAGGAATGGGCAGGCCACATGCGCGTGGAAATAATCGATAGCCAGTTGCTGCGTCTGCTCTTCGCCGAGCACCCATTCGTCGTGCACGATCTTGTCGATTACTCCGGCATCGCGCAGCGCCGAAAGAGCTCGATGAAACCGCTCAGCCAGCTCGTTTTGCCGTTCCTCAGGCAGCGACCGCATCCACTCGGTCAACGCCTCGGCCTCAAACAGGCTCACGGGCACCATCTGCCGGCAACAGGCGCCACAGCCAGCCCGGCACGAGATCGGCGACCCAGCCGCCTGCGCCTCTTCCGCGACCCTGCCGATAATCGCGTTCTCCAGGTTTTGAATAATCGGCAGAAGCTGTGTCAGCGTCGTCTGTCCCGCAGGCAGTTGCGCGCTGGCCTGCAAATGAGCGCCTGCCACGGGAAGAGAAAATGTGGCCCTCACTGTGGCTGACGCATCCGGCATGGTCGCTCAACCCCCTAT
>JASHVE010000279.1 GCA_030039675.1 Acidobacteriaceae bacterium
TGGACGGCCGTTGTTGCCCTTCGGGTAGTGCGGCTCGATCAGTGCCAGCAACTCGGCCCACGGCATCACGGCCTCCATCTCCTCGAGAAACTGCTCCCGGCGTGTCTTCTTCGTGTAGCGTTGGAACTCGGCCTGTTGGGCCAACGTCATCTGCTGCATCCGCGATCTTCTCACTGACTTCACATTACCCGCCCCACGCGTGGCTCGGGAAGTTCTTCAGAGGTTCCCTAGAAAAAACTCGCGACGGCCACACGGTTTCGGAGCTAATCGATTATGCGGCACCTAGATGTCCCGAAATATTGGACGGAAAGCAAGTGCTCAGAGATGAGCATGGCTGCAGATCGCTGGAGCGATTATCCTTTTAAGGACACCCATGCGCGAAAGGATTAATCTCATAGATGCCCTGGTTCACCGTCCAAGCCGATGCGATTCCCGAGGAACAGATTAAAGAAGCAGCACGCCGCCTCGTGGCGGAAGCGCATGAACGGATTGCTGCTAATCTGAAGCGTGTTCTGTTGCTTCCTCCTGACCTGACTCGTGCTCACTCCGGGGCTGGCAAAGTGACCGAATGGGTCTGTCAGGAAATCATCGCTCGTGAGCCAAACGCGCATGTACGGGTGATCCCTACGCTCGGCCAGCATGTGCCGCATACGGAAGCTGAAAACGAGTGGATGTTCGGCTCGATTCCGAACGAGATCATCCTGCCTCATGATTGGCGGAACGGTGTCTCACACGTCGGCGAAATTCCTGCCTCGCTGGTAGAGGAGACGACCTGCGGAGTGGCGGACTGGCCGATCCCGGTCGATCTTAATTCGACTTTGATGGATGAGCCGTGGGACTTGATCGTGAATATTGGACATGTTGTGCCACATGAGGTCCTGGGCTTCGCTAACCACAATAAGAACTACTTCATCGGTTTGGGTGGGAAAGAGACGATCTGTGCCTCGCACATAGCGGCTGCGGTTTACGGTATCGAAAATAATCTCGGTTGCCTCGTCACGCCCCTACGCGCCTGCTATAACTACGCCGAGGAGAAGCTGCTCGGACACCTGCCCGATGTTTACTTCCAGATTGTGATGCAGCGCGACGCACAGAACCATCTCGTCACAAGCGGCATCTTCGTCGGGGATGATCTGGAGACCTATTTGCAGGCGGCGCGGCGCTCGCGGAAGCAGAACATTACGATCTTCGACAAGCCGGTGAAAAAGATGGTGGCCGTCATGCAGGCCGATGAGTTCCGCGCCACCTGGGTAGCGAACAAGGCCGTCTATCGTACTCGCATGGCAATTGCCGATGGCGGCGAACTGCTTATCCTTGCTCCGGGCGTGGAGCGTTTTGGCGAACAGCCGGAAGTGGATACTCTGATCCGCAAATATGGCTACAAGGGGACGCCGCGCACTCTCGCTCTCTACAAAACCGAGTCCGATATGCAGGCTATTCCTCACGGCGTCGCGCACCTGATTCATGGTTCCAGTGAAGGCCGCTTCACCATCACCTATGCTCCCGGCCATCTGTCAAAGGAAGAGATAGAACAGGTTGGCTATCAATACGCAGATGTGACCGAGATGCAAAAGCGTTACGATCCTGCCGTGATGAAAGACGGCTGGAACATGATGCCGGATGGTGAAGAGGTCTTCTATATCTCAACGCCTAGCGCCGGTCTATGGTCCACAGAAGCCAAGCTGAATAACCCTGCGCGGCGTGAGCTGGTTGCTCAGTGAAAACCTGGAGTCCTGTTCGTAGAGCAGGGTAGTGATTGCGGCGGCGTCAACAATGATGGGAATGCGTTCATCCGATGCGGACATTTCCAATTCGGCATTGGCTTTCTCATATCGGTCTGTATCCGACCACAAAGCGCACGAAGAACAGCCGCCAGCGGCGGCACGTGCGCGGAGATTTGCCGCTAAGAGTGCCCCGGCGGGGCAGCGGCAAATCAAGAATCATATCAGTGAGAAAAGTCCAGACTGGATAGGAAACCCTACGCCAGCCTCCGCCAGCGGCTCCGGCCAGAGACGGCGTAGGTAGGTTGATAGTCAATGCGGCCTGTGGCGCTGACCTCGCGTGTCTTTATCGTGTGTCTCTGCTGCTTTCGATGCCTTAGCCCTGGTATCGTCTGGTTGCGGCAACTCCCAACCCGCCATGCCCTGCAACACACGGTCGGCGTGCTTGATCGTATTCACATGCCCGTAGTGCTGCTCAATCATGTGGACGGAAGTTCCCATTTGCTCGGCAAGAAAGTATACGTCCACTCCTTCCTGTAAGCGGAGCGTTGCATACGTGTGCCGGAAGCAATAGGTCGAACGCGGAACACCTTGTGTGCCTTCGCGTAGATTCGCTTCATTCAGAAGATCGGCAATCAAGGAACTGTACAGCATCTTCGCGGGTTGGCCCGTGATGTTGGTAAATACGCTGTCGTCCGGTGCCGTAGCTTTGGAGATTGTGCGGATGCGTTCTAAATAATCTCCGACGCTCTTTGGCGCAACCAGCTTGCGCGATTTGCCCTTGCCCTGCACAAACAGGACAACGATCTCGCGGCCCTCGCGGTCTTTTGCGGGCATGATGTCGCGCCAGCGCAGATTCTTCATCTCCGCCGGTCTCATGCCCGTATTGCAGGCAATCAGAATCATGTTGTAGGTGACGGTACGATACCAAACGCTCGACGGCTTGTCCGCCTCACCAATCCACTTACGCCCGACAGTGTGGAGTTTGCGGTACTCCTCCAGCGTGAACTCGTCGCATCGCATCGTCTTGAGCTTCGGGCGCTCGTCGAAACGTTGGCTTGCGGGAACATAGCGTTTCTTCACCGCATAGTTCATGATCACCCCGAAAATCGACATCTCAAAGCGGATGGTGGAATCGCTGATAAAAGGAACCACTCGTTCTGCGGAAGGTTTGACCTCAATCGGTTTCAAAACCCTGATACCGAGAGTTTGCTGAACCTTGGTGCGGCGCTCGGCTTCATGGTCCGCAAAGGTCTGAGCTGCGGCGGCCGTGACTTCTCGAACGCCGTTGCGCCGGTGGCGCCCCGCGCCATTCTCCCGCCGCCATGCCGGATACCCGCCCCAGCGTTCATCGCCGATCAGATGGACCTGCGTGGAACCCGCATACCTGTCTAAAGTGCCCTCGATGATGGCGCGGAGTTTCTTGGGCCGCGCTGCGCTGATCTCTCCGCGCTTTGCGCGCGCTTCCTGTGTCAACAGATACTCTCGCGCTACATCGCGGAAGGGGCGATTGAACACAGGAACGTCATGCTTGATGCGGAACCGGATGTCGGCGTCCTGGTCGAATGCTTTTTCCTTCGCCGCATTTATATCAGCCGTCTTGAGCGAAACCGTCTTGTAGCGGTCGGCTTTGGGCATCTTCATGCAGCAATACCACATCCGGTGCTCCACGTCGCCGCGTCGGAATAGAATCAGGCCGGGTTTCAGTTCCTCTTTCTCAGTGACAAACGCCATGTTCGCCTCTGTCTGTTTCGATGCGTTCTGTGCAGATTCCGTGCAGATTTCTCGTACAACCTATTGATTCTTGGTGGCTGTGCATAGGTTGTATGGGATATTGTAATTAACTATATTATTTATTTATAGTAAGTTATGACGTAGTTGTCATCCTGAGCGAAGTTTGCCGCGTTTTTTGCGGCAAACGGAGTCGAAAGCCTGCCCTGAGCGCAGTCGAAGGGGACCTGCGGTTGCTCTTCGGCGAATTTAAGATTCACCACACTAGCGCAAATTGAGACGCGCAACCTGAGAATCGCATAGCCGCATTTTATGCGGCTGGGCGCACCGCCCAACCCCTACGAGCCTGCGTGAGCAGCGTGCGGACCTCGTCATCGCTCGTTGACTGAAAATTGCGATAGAACCTGCCCACTGCGCCGAATGGTTCCGGAGTCGCGGTGCAGAGCACGACGTCGGCTTCGCTCCGAAGCTCCCTGCAAGTGCCTGCTGCTGCTACAGGAACCGCGATGATGACGTGCCTCGCGCGCGGCCGCACAGATCGCGCTGCAGCGCGCATCGTTGCTCCCGTTGCCAGTCCATCGTCCACCAGCAAGACAGTGCGTTCTGCAATTTCCAGCGGAGGACACCCGTCGCGGTATTCACGCCCTTCGCGTTCTACCTCCAACCGCTCTCGCTGGCTTGCCGCGCATAGCATTTCATCTGAAACGCGGAAGGCCTGGATAATGTCCGAGTTAAACACGGCAGTCCCGTCGCTTGTGATGGCTCCCATCGCCAGTTCTTCCTCGCCGGGAACGCCCAGCTTGCGCACAACAAGAATGTCCAAAGGCAGATTGTGTTCACGGGCTACTTCAAAGCCTACGGGCACTCCGCCTCGGGGCAAAGCGAGAACAATCGCTTCTTTGAGACCCGGAAGCGCTGCGACGGTCCGTGAGAGTGCACGGCCTGCATCTCGACGGTCCTGGAATATCATCTGGCCTCTCCTTTCGTGCAGCAGTCCAAATCTTGCAGGACACTCAACGATTGGGGGAGATCTGGACAAGGCCGGGCGCGCTGTCAAAATCCATGCCCAGCTGCAATCGCGCAGCTTCAGACATCCGGCTTGGATTCCATGGCGGATAAAAGACAACTTCGACGTGTGCCTCAGTGACCTCGGGCAATCGAAGCAGCTTGCCTTCCACGTCAGACTTCAATACGTTGCTCATGCCGCAACCCGGAGAAGTCACCGCCATTTGAATGGTGACTGTCTTTCCGCCCTGCGCGTTCGGCCTGAAAGAGCAGGCGTAGACCAGACCAAGATCGACAATGTTGACGGGGAGTTCGGGATCGTAAACCGTCTTCAAAGCATCCCACACGAGTTGCTCGCTCAGTGAGCCTTCCTGCTTCGGCTGGTCTGCGGTTCCAGTGGTGTCGAAGCCCAAGGCGTCCGCATCCTTCGCGTCGATGCGGTACATCGCGGTGGTCTTCGTGGAGACCGTATAGCTTCCGCCGCGCGCTTGCACAATGCGCACAGGCGTACCCCGTGGGAGCATCTGGCGCAGGCCACTGGGGATCGCAATCGCTTCGCAATCGCGCTTCAGTTCGACAGTCTCCATCATAATTGCGTCCTACTCGGTTGTTACCGGCACGTGCTCTCCGTGAAGCGCCGCTTCCAATGTGTGCCAGGCCAATGTGGCGCACTTCACGCGTGCAGGAAATTCAGAGACACCGGCGAACGCTTCCAGTTTCCCGAGTTGAGGGCGGTCACCATGGCTGTTCCGGCCAGTCACCATCTGATGAAAGCTCTTGAACAAGCCCTCGGCTTCGCCGGCTGTCTTTCCCTTCAGGCTTTGCGTCATCATGGATGCCGATGCCCGCGAGATGGCGCATCCTGAGCCTTGAAAACCGATGTCTTCAATAACATCGCCCCGCATCGTCAGGTAAACCGTGCAACGGTCTCCACAAAGCGGATTGTAACCCTCCGCTCTCACGGCTGGAGCCTCCAGCGCACGATAGTTGCGCGGAGACTTCGCGTGCTCCAGAATGACCTCCTGATACATCTCCCGCAGGTCCGCCATCAGCCCAGAATCTCCTTTACCTTTTCGAGGCCCTCGGCAAGGGCATCGATTTCCTGAAGAGTGTTATACACCGCAAACGAGGCGCGCACTGTGGCTGGAATCCCGAACCGGTCCATCACCGGTTGCGCGCAGTGATGACCTGTCCGAACTGCAATCCCCTCCAGATCAAGAATCGTCCCCACGTCATGCGGGTGGATGCCGTCCAGCACAAACGAAAGCACGCCTGCTTTCTCTTTTGCGGTTCCCACAATCCGCACACCCGGCAGAGCGCCGATTCTGTCCGTTGCATAAGCGAGCAACTCGTGCTCATGAGCGGCGATCGCACTCAAACCGAGGCCGTTAACGTAAGTGATCGCCGCGCCTAGGCCGACGACGCCTGCAATGTCCGGCGTTCCAGCTTCGAATTTGTGCGGAACCTTGTTATAGATCGTCTTTTCAAACGTCACGGAGCTGATCATGTCTCCACCGCCCTGATACGGAGGCATCTCTTCAAGCAGAGTAGCCTTTCCATACAGAACTCCGATCCCTGTAGGCCCATAGATCTTGTGGCCGGAGAAGACATAGAAATCGCAGTCCATCTCCTGCACGTCGACAGGCAAATGGGGTACAGCTTGTGCTCCATCCACCAGCACGGGAATGTTTCTGGCGTGCGCCATGCCGACGATCTGCTGAATTGGATTAATGGAGCCGAGCGCGTTGGACAGGTGGGCAACCGCGACGATCTTCGTGCGCGGCGAGAGCAGTCTTTCCAATTCGTCCATCCGCAGCTCACCCGCATCGTTGATTGGAACCACACGCAGGGTTGCGCCTTTTTCTTCGCAGAGGATCTGCCACGGCACGATGTTCGAGTGATGCTCCATCGCGGAAATCAGCACCTCGTCGCCCATTCCTACCTGCTGACGGCCATAACTCTGCGCGACCAGATTGATCGCTTCGGTCGCGCCGCGGACGAACACGATCTCGCGGCTTTCCCTCGCATTCAGAAACGATTGCACGGCAGCACGAGCAGCTTCGAACTCCTCCGTAGCGCGTTGCGAGAGCAGATGAACGCCGCGGTGAATGTTGGCATTTCCATGGCGATAGTAATTAGAAACCGCATCGATCACCACCTCCGGCTTTTGCGAGGTGGCCGCATTGTCGAGGTATACCAGCGGCCGGCCGTGAACAAACTCGCGGAGGATCGGGAAATCGGATCGAACCTTTCCGACGTCGAAGCGGGTTCCGATCGCCGCTGCGTCTTCCTGACGTGGTAATGCAACAGGCGCGCTCATTCCACCTCCTCCCAGCTGCTTTCGCGTTCTTCTCTCACGCTCTTCAGTGCGACAGGAGCTGCAATCGCGAGGGTCAGCAGGCGCTGTTCAACGACAGCGTGCACATAGTCGCGGACTGGCTCCTCTTTGATGCGATCAAGACACTCACCCGTAAATGCCTCAAGCAAAAGCCGCCGTGCTTCCGCTTCGCTGATGCCACGCGAGCGTAGATAGAAAAGTGCGTTCTCTTCAATCTGCCCGATGGTCGCGCCATGTGTGCACTTTACGTCGTCGGCGTAGATCTCCAGCTGCGGCTTGGTGTCGATCTGCGCATCGTCGGCCAGCAGCAGGTTGCGGTTGGTCTGCTTTGCGTCAGTCTTCTGCGCGTCTTTATGCACGATGATGCGACCATGAAAGACACCATGCGCCTGCTCGTCGAGAACGCCATTGTAGAACTGCCTGCTGGCGCAGTGCGGACGGACGTGCTCTACCAGCATGTAGTTGTCCAGATGCTGGTGCCTGCTGCCGATGAACAGTCCGTTGATCAGGCACTCACCGCCCTCGCCCGCCAAAACGGGATGCACATTGTTGCGTACGAGCGCGCCGCCCAGCAGCAGCGAGTGCGAGGCCACGTTGGCGCTTCTGGCCTGCTCGATGCGCAGCGTCGAGAAGTTGTAGCTCTGCATGTGCTCTCGCTCGATCATGATGTGCGCCACGGTGGCGCTGCCGCGCGCCACCAGTTCTGTCACTGCGTTGGAAAACGCCGGCGTCTCCGCACCGAAGGAAACGTAATCTTCCACGATCGATGCCTGACCCTCATCTTCCACCACAATCAGGTTCCGGGGGTACGTGACTGCGGGCGTTGTGCCGGAAGTCGAGATGAACAGCAGATGGATCGGCTGTTCCACTACGACACCACGGTCGATGTGAACATATGCCCCATCTTCCGCGAAGGCCGTGTTCAACGCGCAAAATGGATCACGCTCAGTATTGAGATAGCGTCCCAGGTGCTCTGCAATTGTCGACGCGCGGCGCTCGATCTCGTTGTGAAGGCCATTCACCGTTACGCCTTGGGGTACTCCATCGCATGCAGAGACTTGCGCTGCGAAGCGTCCATCGACAAACACCAGACGCGCAGCGGCACCTTTCATGTGCCATGCCGCAAGATCGGAGACTGAAAACCGAGGTGCATTGCTACGAGCCAGCCGGAACGGCGTGCGCCGAAGGGTAGAGAGGTTGGTGAAACGCCAGTCTTCATCGCGCACGGTGGGGAAGCCGACCTCACAAAAGCGCGCGAACGCTGCGTCGCGCAAGTCACGGAGCCACTGTGGTGTCTCATTCGCTGTCTCCTTGACAAAGTCCGTAAAGTCTTCGAGGTAGCTTTCAAGTTGGGCCGCTTCGACAGCCATGAGCGATCTCCTTTTATGCAGAGGCGGAAGCTACCTGCCGCGCCTCATCTTCAATCCAGCCATAGCCTTTTGATTCGAGTTCGAGCGCGAGCTCCGGCCCGCCGGAGCGGACGATGCGCCCGTCCACCAGCACGTGCACGAAGTCGGGAACAATGTAGTCGAGGAGCCGCTGATAGTGCGTCACCACAATCATGGCGCGGCTGGGAGCGCGCAATGCATTCACACCGTGCGCAACGATACGAAGCGCATCAATGTCGAGCCCGGAGTCGGTCTCATCGAGAATCGCAAGCTTTGGTTCCAGCACAGCCATCTGCAGAATCTCGTTGCGCTTCTTTTCGCCGCCTGAGAAGCCCTCGTTTACTGAACGATTCATGAGCTTCTCGTCCATTTCCAGCAGCTTCAGCCTCTCGCGGAAGAGCGGAATGAAGTCCACTGCATCCAGTTCATCGAGTCCGCGGTATTTGCGAATCGCATTGAGCGCGCTGCGCAGAAAATATGCGTTGCCGATGCCTGGAATCTCGACCGGATATTGAAAGGCCATAAAGACCCCTTCACACGCTGCCTCTTCCGGCTTCATGGCCAGCAGGTCTTTGCCGTCGAAGAGGATTTCCCCCTCCGTCACCTCGTACGACTCACGCCGTGAGAGCACCTGCGCCAGCGTGCTCTTGCCAGACCCGTTGGGGCCCATGATCGAATGCACTTCGCCGGCATCAATCGTCAAGTCGATGCCTTTGAGAATTTCATGCCCGCCCACCTGGACGTGCAGATTGCGGATTTCCAGCAAACTCATCTCTCACCTCATTCGTCGTGCGCTTCCGCGTTAGCCAACGCTGCCTTCCAGGCTGATGCCCAGCAGCTTTTGCGCCTCGACGGCAAATTCCATGGGTAGTTCGCGGAACACCTGCTTGCAGAAGCCGTTCACGATCATCGACACGGCATCCTCGGCCTTGAGCCCGCGCTGCTGCAAATAAAAGATCTGGTCCTCACCGATCTTCGATGTCGAGGCTTCGTGTTCCATATGCGCCGTCGAGTTCTTCACCTCGATGTAAGGGAACGTATGAGCCCCGCACTGGTCGCCGATCAGCAGCGAGTCGCACTGCGTGTAGTTGCGCGCGCCCGCCGCGCCTTTCTGGATCTTCACCATGCCGCGGTAGGTGTTTTGTCCGTGGCCAGCGGAAATGCCTTTCGACACAATGGTGCTGCGCGTGTTCTTGCCGATATGGATCATCTTGGTACCCGTATCGGCCTGCTGGTAATTGTTGGTCAGCGCCACGGAGTAGAACTCGCCTACCGAGTTGTCACCCTGCAGGATGCAGCTCGGATACTTCCACGTAATCGCTGAACCTGTCTCCACCTGCGTCCACGAGATCTTCGAATTCACGCCCGCGCACTTGCCGCGCTTCGTGACAAAGTTGTAGATGCCGCCGCGGCCTTGCTTGTCGCCGGGATACCAGTTCTGCACAGTCGAATATTTGATCTGCGCGTTGTCCAGCGCCACCAGCTCGACCACCGCGGCATGCAGCTGATTCTCATCGCGGATTGGTGCAGTGCAGCCCTCGAGATAGCTCACGTAGGCGCCTTCATCGGCGATGATTAGCGTCCGCTCGAACTGTCCTGTTTCCGCTGCGTTAATCCGGAAATATGTAGAGAGCTCCATCGGGCATCGCACGCCCTTGGGCACATACACAAACGAACCATCGCTGAAGACCGCGGCATTCAGAGCGGCAAAGAAGTTGTCCGTATGCGGTACCACGGTGCCCAGATACTTCTGCACCAGCTCAGGATATTTTTCGACCGCCTCAGAGAACGAGCAGAAGAGCACGCCTAATTCAGCGAGCTTCTCCTTGAAAGTTGTCGCCACTGAAACGCTGTCGAAGACGGCATCCACGGCGACCCCGGCCAGCCGTTGCTGCTCCGCCAGCGGAATGCCGAGCTTCTCGTAAGTGCGCAGGATCTCCGGATCCAGCTCGTCCAGGCTCTTCAGTCCGGGCTTCTGCTTCGGAGCGGAGTAATAGACGATATCTTGATAGTCGATCGGGCTGTAATGGATATTGGCCCAGCGCGGCTCCGCCTGCGCCTTTTCAAGGGACGCCCAATGGCGATAAGCCTTGAGCCTCCATTGCAGCATGAACTCTGGCTCATGCTTCTTCGCAGAAATCAGGCGGATCGTATCTTCGCTTAAGCCGCGAGGAACCTTCTCACTCTCAATTTCGGTAACAAATCCCCACTTATACTCCTGCAGGGCCAGATCACGAATTGTGTCAACGCTCGATCCCATCGCACACTCCCAAAGAGCCGAGATCGCAGCATCCGGTCGTGGACCGCGTGGTCCGCTGCTCGACCCGGCCTCGCATCGTGCAGATAAAATATACGACCAATTAAGTCGTATATTCCTTCTTCAGTATAGCGCCTCATCGCAGTTCTTTCAATTCGGAAAGATGCCGCCGCTGGTTGGATGATTCACAGGCAATTGCGACGCAAACAAGTTAGTGGAAAGGCCCCGGAAACGACCCAGACATGTTTTCTGCGGACGGTCGCCCTCTAATCACGGGCGAGCAGATTCAGGACAGTCCATGGCATCGCAGGTATCGCACGTTTGCGGGTTGTGCCCGGCGTAGATTCGGGCGTCCGAAGCCTCAGTCAAATGGACCGACATTCGGCTGAGGCGCCAACCGACAAATGAGTGAAAACAAAGCGGAAATTTCGGCGATCCACGATCTATTCCTTGGAATCCACATCCGATGTGGGTTTTCATGCCGAAGAGTACTACCGTCGCCCTGGCCGTCGATAACGGGTGATAGTTGTTCAAACGTGTAGTGGGCCGTGGAAATGGTCGAAAGGAGAATACCTCCCACACCTCCCCGCCCTGGCTACCTGAGCTCTAAGCTATACTCGCTCATCAAAGTCAATCTGGGAGAACTCCGGTCATGCTGGATTCGAGAACCAACGGAGATCGAAGTTGAAGATGCCGTTGAGATCAGTTTGA
>JASHVE010000280.1 GCA_030039675.1 Acidobacteriaceae bacterium
TAGGGCATTCTGGAGCGTCCCAATTTTTCACTCTCCAAGCGAAATTGATTTTTCAGCAAGCTGTTTATGCGCCGGTCCGATCCCGGCCTTGGCAACCCCATACTCCATAGCGTCTCGAGTCTAAGCCTAATTGTCTGAAAGGGCGCATGTGAGTCACGACTGGTTTGCAGGTTTGCAGCCTCAAACCTCGGAACAAATCGCGCCACAAGGGCTCCAGAAACGACATTGTGCTCCATGTAAGCCCATGAAAAGAAAAGGGCTCCGTTCGCCCGGAGCCCACTGTTAACCGAAGGGTTGTAGGCAGTGAGCAGGTTATTGTAGTAAGCCGGAGATTCATAATCATCAGGGACATGCCGACGCTCAAAGCTTTGTGAGGCAACCGCAGAGAGTTCAGAAAATCACCCCGCGGAGGGCGGCGCGTGAGGCCAAAACCGCCATCCTCCACAGCGGGGATTTTCTCCCCACGGCCGCGGTTGCGAAGCTTGCTGGCTTCAGTTCGACCAATCTGAGCGTGCTGTCGAACAGGTGGAAGCAGAACCGGGAGATTTTTGTGATCCGGCACGATCAGGAGGATTATTTGCCGCTTTATCCACTCGATCCTGGATGACGTACAGTATGTATCGCACATTTGAATTGCCTTTAGCTGTGGGCGGTTGGTACAAGCCGGAGGAGCGAGACCTCTGAGGCGAGGAAGATGGAGCCAACCCGGGAAGCTGGAGTTGAGCCGGCGAGCGGCGTGAAGCCGGTCGCCGGGCCGGTGGTTCAGATCGACGAAGGGCGGATCCAGGCGGATTTGGACGAGGTGGTGCGATCGACGGTCGAAGAGACGTTGAATGGCCTATTGGAGGCCGAAGCGGACCACCTGTGGGGAGCCAAGAAGTACGAACGCACGGAAGGGCGCAAGGACACGCGTGCCGGCAGTTATGATCGTCGGTTGCAGACCAAGGCTGGCGAAGTGACGTTGACGGTACCGAAGCTGCGTAGTCTGCCCTTCGAAACCGCCATCATCGAACGCTACCGGCGGCGGGAGTCCTCGGTAGAAGAAGCTCTGATCGAGATGTATCTTGCCGGGGTGAGCGTGCGCCGAGTCGAAGACATCACGCAAGCGCTGTGGGGCGCGCGGGTGTCGGCGTCGACGGTCAGTAATCTGAACCAGAAGATCTACGGGAAGATCGACGAGTGGCGTCAACGGCCACTGGTGGGCGAGTTCCCGTACGTGTTTCTGGATGGCTTGTGGCTGAAGCGGAGCTGGGGCGGCGAGGTAAAGAACGTCTCGGTGTTGATCGCCATTGGCGTAGCGCAGAGCGGATATCGCGAGATTCTGGGCGTGAGCGAAGGCGCCAAGGAAGACGGGCCCAGCTGGACAGCCTTCCTACGCGAGCTGAAGCAGCGTGGGCTGAAGGGAGTCCAGTTATTTGTTTCCGACAAGTGCCTGGGTTTGGTAGAGAACCTGGCTGAGTTCTATCCAGAAGCGAGTTGGCAGCGATGCGTGGTCCACTTTTATCGCAACGTGTGGACGGCTGTTCCCACAGGCAAGGTGAAGGAAGCAGCCGCGATGCTGAAAGCGATCCATGCCCAGGAAGACGCGAAGGCGGCTAAGGAAAAAGCTCGCCAGGTGGTGGAGAAATTGCGGGCCATGCGGCTGGCCAAGGCTGCGGAAATCGTTGAAGCCGGGATCGATGAAACGCTGAGCTATTTCAATATGCCATCGGAACACTGGCGCTCGATCAAAACAAACAACCCGCTGGAAAGGCTGATCCGCGAGATTCGACGACGAACCAGAGTGGTGGGCGCGTTTCCCGACGGCCACTCGGCACTGATGCTGGTCGCTGCTCGACTACGACACGTAGCCGCCACAAAATGGGGAACCAAGCGGTATCTACAAATGAACAGGCTGGCCGAGGTCGTGGCCATCGCATAGCCCTTGGCTGTGGTCTCATCAGGCCAGAGCAAAAGCAACGACAAAAACAACAACCTCCCAACTAAGAAAAAACAAAAGTGCGAAAAACTCTGGACACTACCTTTGAGGTGATTTTGTTGCTCGTCTTGTCTGCTGGAGGCCTTGCGCGCCACCGGCAGACACACTACGCCCCCTGGAGGGTCGGGCGTTGGTTGATTCTGTGCAGCCGTTTGCGGTTCTGATACACGTTGATGGCCGCAAACGCAGCGCACAGCCACTCATGATTCTTCTTCAAGCCGCGATAGCGCACCTTGGTGAATCCGAAGACACGCTTGAGAATGCGGAAGGGCCACTCCACCTTGGCGCGCACCCGCGCCTTGGTGCGGTTCTTCGCACGCGTCAGTTCATCCACGCCGTCCTTGTACTTGGCTCGGCGAGAAGTCATATCCTGCGCTTGGGGCGCCGCCTCGTGAATCTGCTCCGTTTGTCCTTGATAGCCGCCGTCGCCCCAAACCTTCTTTTCCTTGCCGTGCAGTAAGTCCGGCAACATATGTACATCCGAGACCGAGGCCGCTGTGGAGCAGACCGAGTGCACGATGCCTTCCTTCGAATCCACCCCGATATGTGCCTTCATCCCGAAGTACCACTGGTTACCCTTCTTGACCTGATGCATCTCCGGGTCGCGCTCCTTGTTTGCGTTCTTCGTCGATGTGGGCGCATGGAGGATCGTCGCGTCGACGATCGTGCCTGTGGTGATGCGGATGCCGCGACCTTCCAGATAACGGTTGACCGCATCGAGCATCTCCCCGCACAAATCGTGGGCTTCAAGCAGATGGCGGAAGTTGAGAATCGTCGTCTCGTCGGGCACTGGAGCACGGCCCAGATCGATGCCAGCAAAGCGGCGCAGCACCGGCGACTCGTAAAGCGCGTCTTCGACCGCCGGGTCAGACAGGTTAAACCAGTGCTGCAAAAAGTAAACCCGCAGCATGATGCCAAGCCCCACCGGTGGACGGCCGTTGTTGCCCTTCGGGTAGTGCGGCTCGATCAGTGCCAGCAACTCGGCCCACGGCATCACGGCCTCCATCTCCTCGAGAAACTGCTCCCGGCGTGTCTTCTTCGTGTAGCGTTGGAACTCGGCCTGTTGGGCTAACGTCATCTGCTGCATCCGCGATCTTCTCACTGACTTCACATTACCCGCCCCACGCGTGGCTCGGGAAGTTCTTCAGAGGTTCCATAGAATTTTTCAGTATGTCCTGGATATTGGAGCAGCCCGTAACTATCCCACCGGTGTAAAGCTGATCCCTGCGACTGCAATCTTTTGTTCCTCGACTTGTTAACTAAGGATAGGAGAGGAATTATGGCGACCGTTGGATTCGTAGGACTAGGCATCATGGGTCGTCCGATGCTCAACAATCTCTTGAATGCCGGCCACACGGTGATTGCGTACGACTGCAACGCGCAGCCGCTCGATGGCTGCGTGGCAGAAGGAGCCCAGCGCGCGGTGTCAAGTAAGGAGGTGGGCTCGCGGGCGCCCATCGTCATCACCATGGTGCCCGATGGACCTCAAGTTGAAGAGGTCGTGCTTGGGTCGGACGGAATTCTGGATGGCGCCAAGGCTGGCTCACTCATCATCGATATGAGTTCCATCAACCCCGCTATCTCGCAGAAGGTCGGCGCGGCCTGCGCTGCCAAGGGCGTCGATTTTCTCGATGCTCCGGTAAGCGGCGGCGAGCCAAAGGCTATTGATGGAACCCTAGCCATCATGGTCGGAGGCAGCGCGCAAGTGTTTACCAAAGCGGAGCCTCTCCTAAAGTGTATGGGCTCCAGCGCCCTGCTGATCGGACCTGTAGGTGCCGGAAACACCACAAAGATGGCCAACCAGATCATGGTTGCATGCAACATTGCGGCTATGGGCGAGGCGCTGGTGTTTGCTACCCGTTGCGGTCTCGATCTCGAGGTAGCATTCAACGCGGTGAAGGGCGGCATGGCCGCCAGCACCGCACTCAACGCCAAGGCTTCCATGGTCATCGCGCGTGACTTCAAACCGGGATTCAAGATCAAGCTTCATCATAAGGACCTGCGCAATGTTCTCCAGACTGCGGAAGCGAATCATATGTTCCTACCTCTCACCGCGCTGGTCCAGCAGATGTTTTCGTCCCTGATCGCGGATGGCAAGGGGACCTGGATCACTCGGCGATCGTCTCCCTTATCGAGGGCCTGTCGCATGTTGAGGTCAAGCGGCCGGTATAGGAGACCCTGAAACGGTGTGGAGTGGTCACGACGCAGTTTGTTGTCGGAAGTCCGCATGCCAACGCCGGAAAGCTTGTTCAAGGGTAAAGGACATTCCGGTCGGCAATATATGGGTTCTTGATTTTCCTCGAGTTTAAGGGGTTCACTGCCGGCCGGATTGCGACCGATAATCGTAGCTCGCTTCACCCCGCTCACCATGCACCCCCCGCAAGTCCGGAGCCAGATGTGCTTCCCCGTCGACGCTCCGTTCCGAGCGACTTTAGCATCCGTATCGTTGCTGCAAAATCGTCAATCAGCGAGCGGGTAATACGCGACAGATTGCTGAAGTCCTGCATCGAGAGCGCGCCAAACAGGCTATCGTTCACCTTCAGCCGCTGCGGTCCAATTTCGCGAAGTCTTTTTTCGCCGAGCCGCGTTAGACGCAACAGGATTCCTCGCCCATCGTTGGGATTTGGCCGTTTCTTTACGAGCCCAGCTTTCTCAAGCTTTCCCGCCTCGCTGGTCACGAAGGCGGTCGTGACGTGCAGGTGCTTGGCCACATCGCTGACACTCACACCCATCACTCCCTGATAATAAGCAATGATCATGGCGCAGCTGTACTGCGGCGATGAGAGACCAGCGAGAGACGCCAAATAGGCCCGCGCAATCTCAAGGTGTGCTCCCAAAGCCGAAAAATCATAGAGAAGCTGGCGGAATTGCCGGTCAGAGGCGCCGTCGCTATCCAGCAGCTCCAGCCGCGAGGTTGTCGGCGGCAAAACAGGCTGTCCAAAATCGCAGTTGGATGTGTCCGGCGTTGGCCTTCCGCTTTCTCTTGCGGCTCGCATACTCTTGGGCGTTCCTTTTCGGAGCGCCCCCTTGTTAGAACGTGTCATTTAGGAAATGTAAGGCGGCCAGGTATTGCTTGACAAGCCTTCTATGCAACTCGGCTCTTGCCGTTAAAATATTAAAGCAGCTTAATTAATTTTCTTGACTACACGCAGAATGCGCGCTACGATTTGGACCAGTCGCGTGGAAGATCGCGTGTTTCTCGTTGCCCATCCTCTGGGGGGGCACGAACAACAATTTAGTTCCGCAATCCCATACAGTCCCGTGAATGGCCTGTATGGGCACACTGTGGGCAGTAAGCCCATGCTCTGGAGATCTATGCCCAAGGACGGAACTCGCCATATTGCCAGCCTCCGCGATGACCGGCAAATCTTTCTCGATGGAGGCCTGATTGTAGATCACGTTGACCATCCCGCATTCAAAGAGAGCATTTGTTCTGCGGCCGCAATGTACGACTTCCAGGCGCGGCCCGAAAACATCGAGAGGATGACCTTCAAGTCTCCCACGACGGGCGAGCTGGTCAGCCGGATGTGGCAGCTTCCAACCTCCTATGCGGAGTTGGTCGAGCGCCGCGCCGCCCTCGAGTCGTGGGCCAATCTGTCGTGCGGCTTTTTCGGGCGTTCGCCCGATCACGTCGCGTCAGCCCTCTCTGGAATGTACATGGGTCTTGAAATTTTCCGTATCCATGGCGAACGGCACGCCAATGCGCTCGCTGGCTACTACGAATATGTACGAGACAACGACCTGTACCTGACCTACGCGATCGTCAATCCGCAGGCAGACCGCAGCAAAGGCCCAGGCGAGCAAGCAGGCGAATTCATCGCTGCAGGCGTGGTGGACGAGGATAGTGAAGGAATCACGATCCAGGGCGCGAAAATGCTTGCCACGGGATGCCCAATGGCCAACGAGGTGATGGTTGCCTGCATTCAGCCCCTCAAGCCAGGCGACGAGCGTTACAGCTTTACAGCCATGCTTCCGTTGAATGCCAGGGGCGTAAAGCTTTTGTCGCGCAAGTCGTTCGAGGCATCCTCCGTTTCATTGTTCGATAATCCGCTTTCCAGCCGATTCGATGAGAACGACTGCATTCTTTACTTCGATCAGGTAAAGGTCCCCTGGGAACGCGTCTTTGTTCACAACGATGTGCAGTTGGCGTCTGCGCAGTGGCACTCCATTCCCACGCACTGCTACCAGAATTACCAGTGCCAGGTGCGCTTCATGGTCAAGATGCGTTTTCTTCTAGGGATTGCGCGGAAGATTGCGGAGACCAACGGTATCCTTGCATTTCCTGCAGTGCGGGAACAACTTGGGCAGATGGCGGCAGAGGTCGCAATGGTGGAGGGGCTGGTGGAATCGATGGAAGTCGGCGGCTCGAAGTTTGGCAAGTACTTCGTGCCCAACAGCGCCCGTCTCTATGCAGCCGCAGTGCTCACGCAGCAGCTCTATCCAAAGTTTATTCAAGCAATTCGCGAGCTCGCCGGTGGCGGCATGATCATGCTCCCTTCTTCGGCCGCGGACTTTGCCAATCCTGAAACCGCAGCCTTCATCGCCAAGACACAACAATCGCCGGCAACCGACTCGCTGGGTAGGGTAAAGCTCTTCAAGCTCGCATGGGATGCGATTGGATCCGAGTTCGGTTCGCGCCATCTTCAATATGAAATGTTCTACTCCGGCGCAAACATGGTTACGCGCGGCCACGCATTTCGCACCTACGATTGGGAAAAGGCC
>JASHVE010000281.1 GCA_030039675.1 Acidobacteriaceae bacterium
AACAGTAGTTACGCAAATACAGCCTCAGCATAAAGTACGTATTACTTCACGCGGACCTATCTTTCGGACACACAGGCTATCTGATGGAAGACGGCAGGCTCTATTTTGGCCAATTCACGCATTCCCTTACGAATTCCCAATGAACTCTATATGCGGGCTTCATATTATGCGTATAGATGTGCAAGTAGGTGCTGTTGCAATTTCATCTCATCGGGTAATCGACACTCTTCGCACACACTTGTTATCCATCATTTCATTTACGTCGGACGAGTGCTTTGGGAGACAACAATCGCACATCGTCACAGACACGCGACGCCACCCGAAAGCTGCAATGAGTAAACTCCGCATACTGATCGTCGACGACCATAGCCTCTTTCGCGAATGTCTCAGCAGGCTTTTGCAAAACTCGGCTGAGTTCCAGATCGTTGGCGAGTGTGGCAGTATCGCGGAAGCGCTCACCATACTTGCAAGCACTCGCGTTGATCTCGTCTTGCTGGATCATGATCTAGGCGTAGAACAAGGAATCGCTTTGTTTCCTGCACTGAAGGGCCGTCAAGAGAACACAAAGGTCCTCGTTGTCACCGGAGGCATGTCTGAAGCTGATATGCTTCACATTATGGACGCCGGTGCTTCGGGAATATTTCACAAACACAAAAGCCTTGATCAGCTATCATCGGCGATTCATCGTGTGGCTGCTGGTGGAATGTGGTTGGAAGCTGACGTATTTCGTTCATTAATCGCCGCAAAAAGCCGCAGGCCGGTGGAAGCTAAAGGCGCTCATCCTCTTACTCCTCGTCAGCGTGATGTGATAAGTGGCATTCTCGATGGATATACAAATAAGCAAATCGCATTAGTGCTGAACATATCGGAGACCGTAGTCAAATCTACTATCCAGACACTGTTTCGTGAGGCAGGTGTCAGGACCAGGAGTCAGCTCGCACGCATTGCCGTCGAAAAGCACGCGAACGACTGGCTCAAGCCAGAAAGCTGACCTTGCACTGCCGCAGTTTTTGTACCAGCGTGTGAGTTAATGTAGCGCAGCTTGATCGGCCTTGTTATTCCTGAGCCAGTTGAGATGTTAGTCTTCGACCAAATCCGAGGAGAGCGTGGATGAGGAATTCCAGGCTGGATTCGAGTGCAATGGACAGAAGGCTACACCCACCGCGCCACTGCCCTCTGTCTGTCCTGCGTCAGAATTCAAGTCGAGCCTCATCAACGTTCCCGCTCCCAACACCGGCGACAACGATCACAATCCCCAGCGCATCGCGCCGCGCAGCCTCTTTGACATATCGCTCGGCAAGAACAACATCTTCCATCGCGAGAAATTTAAGACTGATCTCGATCTGACTGCGATCAGCGTCATCAACAAGTATGCGCTGCATAACTTCCTGTCTACGTTCAGCGGAACACACTATGTGACTCCGCGGGCTCTGACAGCGAAGATCACGGTGAATTTCTAACCGGATCATCGAAGAGGAACTGGCAAACTTCGCGGCCTCACTGCGGAGTTTGCCCGATGCTCACGCATGGCAATTCAAGACGAGCAGCGAACAAACTCCTCGTTGATCCTTCGCTTGATCCTGTGGCTTTTCCTCGCCGCTCTGGCCATCACTGTGACGGTGAACTCGGTCAAGAGACTCTGAGGGGTCAGGCTTGGCGAACCGTGTCACGCATCTTGGTGCATGAACCGGGAGTTTGCAAAACTGATTCGCCGATTGCCGTTTGAACTTGACGACATGTGTGATCCGCTCGGAGGTCACCATGGCCCAGTTGTTGACGGTAGTCCCGGAGGCTGTCCGCACGCGCAAGGCCCCGGCGCGTCACTCAATCGAGGAGATGCGCCAGGTTGCCCAGCTGCGCGGTGGCACGTGTCTCTCATTAAGCTATTTTACGCTCCGACAGAAGATGGAGTGGCAGTGTCAACGTGGCCATACATGGTGGGCAATCGCGGGCAACGTAGTCAAGGGAAGTTGGTGCCCTTACTGCGCGCGTCGTGTTCGAGGATCAATCGAAGAAACCAGAAGAATCGCACGTTCAAGAGGTGGGGAATGTCTCTCGGCATTCTATGAGAATCGGCGAACCATACTTGAATTTAGATGTTCGGTCGGCCACACTTGGAAGGCTCCTGCCGGTGCGATTCTCGCGGGAAAGTGGTGTCTACATTGTTCCCTGATCGAAAAGTACACCATCGAGGATGTCCGGCAATTAGCCATAGAACGTGACGGTAAATGCAATTTGTGAAGGCTCAAGAGGTTGTTCCGAATCAAGCCGGAGCGTGAAGCGGGTGGATTGAGTTTAAGGCTTGAGTGTGGGCGGTGGAAGTTGTAGTCGTGCAACCAGGGGTCGAGGTGGTTGAGGCGCTGGTCTGAGTTCTGGTAGGAGCGGGCATAGGCCCACTCTCTGAGGGCGGTCTGGATGAAGCGCTCGGCTTTGCCGTTAGTACGTGGCGTGTAGGGCCGAGTGAAGCGATGCTTGACGTGGTGGCGATGGAGCAGCTTTCGAAACAGCCAGTGCTTGTAGCAGGAGCCGTTGTCGGTCAGCACGCTTCGGATGCAGATGCCGAAGCGGGCATAATGAGCCCTGGCCATGAGGAAGAAGCGCATCGCCGAGTGGTGCGTCTGATCGGGCAGGATGGCAGTTAAGGCGATCCGCGAGTGGTCATCGACAGCCACGTGCAGATATTCGTAACCGACTCCGCGCGATTCTCCGTGGCGATCTCCGGTGACCCTATGGCCGGGCTTGCGGATACGCGCCAGACGCTTGATATCGAAGTGAACCAGGTCGCCGGGCCGCTTGTGCTCGTAGCGGATCACCGGCGGTGGAGGATCGAGTGAACGCGGGCGATTCAGCCCGCTGCGGCGCAGGATGCGGCTTACTGTGGCCCGACTGAGTTTCAGCTCCTGGGCAATCTGCCAGCCGTTGCGGCGCTGCCGGCGCAGTTGAAGAACCTTTTCCCATAAGGTGGAAGGGGTTTGTCGGGGCGAGCGATGGGGCTTTGAACTGAGATCCCCAAGTCCCGCCGGACCGAACTGCCGGTAACGGCGCACCCATTTGGCCGCCGTCCTGTCGCTTACATGGAAGGCCACAGCTGCGGCCTTCAGCGTGTATCCCTGCTCCAAAACCAGTCGAGCCAAACTCTCTCGACTGTGGACCGTCAATCGGGCATTCTGGAGATAGTCCATTCGATCTCCTCAAGGAAACTGCGGTTTGGTCACCATCAGCTTCTCTGATCCAGATCGAATGGACAACCTCCTGAAACCTCACATCTAGAGGCTCCATGAAAGCGCTGGCCGACAAAGTCAGCGACTGCATTCCCGGGTTGACAGCCTTTGCTGTAGGTGCGGGAGAAATTATGGAAGTGGTGCAAATGGCGATGATAGCTCAACTACCGTACACGGCGGTACGCGACGCCGTCATTACACACCTAACCCTGACAGAGGGACTCATCGCGCTGTTTTCCGCGGCGCTGGCCGCGCATTCACAGAGAGGGTGCTGACCAAGACAACGCGTTCCAATGCACCGGGGGAAGCAATCAGCGGCCAAAATCAGCTATCGCGGCATCTCCAAAATGACCTTCCCTTGAGTGCCGCTCGCCACGCTCCTATATGCAGTAACCACCTGTTCCAGCGGAAATCTGTGCCCGATTTCCACAGAGGACACGAGCCCCTGCTCGATCGGCTCCGTCAGCTCTTCAAGAATAGCGGCTGAAGCCACTGCATCCAGTGCTCTGCTGTCCACGCCAATCAAGTGGGCTTCGCGGTGGTAGAAATCGATCAGGTCGAAGCTCACGCGGCGCGATCCGGTAGAGGCGATATTCACCTGTCTGCCGTGATGCGCGAGAGTCTTGAGTCCGAGTTCGAAGTGTTCCCCGCCTACCGTGTCAAAAACCAGCGAAACGCCGGCGGCCGGAGCGGCCCTGCGAATCGCGGATGCCGTTTCTCCAACTGCACCGGACACAACCCCGGTTACGCCCTCAGGCAGCCTGCCGACAGACCGTGCGACCCCGATCACGCGAGCCCCCTTCCAAAGCGCTAACTGCACTACCGCGCTTCCCACACCGCCGGTCGCGCCGATCACCAGAACTACGTCGTCCGCACGCAGGCCTGCTGCTTTTAATCCGCTGTACGCGGTTACAAGATTCACTCCGCTGGCGGCCGCCTGCTCTGCACTTAGGTTCTTGGGTCTCCGGGCAAACCCATTCGCAGGCAGTCGCAGAAATTGCGCGTGAGAACCATCTCTCGTGAAGCCGATGTCGCCGCCCGTTCCCCACACCTCTGTTCCAGTCAAAGATCGATTGCCGGCTACGACGACCCCTGCAAAATCTCTCCCCGGAATTCTCGGCAAGGTAGTGCCCTCCATGTGGCCTTGCACATTTTTCGCATCGCTGGGGCTGACGGAAGCCGCGCGTACCTTGACGAGCACTTCGCTCGCGTCCACGACAGGGTCGGGCATCTCTCTGCACGAAAGGGAACTGAAATCTTCGCTGAATCGTTCGAATTCGGCTGCGAGCATTTCTCCCTCCTGTGGGAATCATGGACCTTTTGCTGCCCTCACCGCAACCGGCGCTGCGAGCCGTTTCCTTACGTCGCCGCGGTTTCTTCTGCGCTTAGCTTCCGTCCCGGCGCGCCGCGCAAATAGGTGCAAAAAGTAACTTAAACTTAATTACTTGCGGCGCCCGGGCGGTACGAATCCCCAATCCAATTGCAACTAAAGAAGCATTGGGCTTTCGCTTGCACGTCGGTAGCATATCCCGTAGCGATCTTATTTAGTTCGTGTCCGCGTTTTAGTCAACCGGCAAGGATGACATCAAAGTACGGCGTTCCTGCGTCCGGAACACTTTGAGAGTTGTGCAATGACATTGCGGGTCAAGGCTCTTGTGTGCGTGGTGGTGGCTGGCGCAATCGCGAGCCTGAACTCGACCTCTGGCCACGTGACCAGGGAGTGGCTGCACTTCTTCATTTACCTCGTCGCCGTCCTGCTCAGCTCAGGCATGAAGGTCGCGATGCCCAAGACCGAGGGCACGATGTCGGTCAACTTTCCCTTCATCCTGCTCGGCATTCTGGAACTCTCGCCCTTGCAGGCTGTAGTTCTGGCTGCCGCAAGCGTGATTGCGCAGTGCAGGTTTCGCGTCACGAAATCTTTCACTCTGATTCAGATCATCTTCAACGTCGCGAATGTAATCACGGCGACTGTGCTCGCCTGGCACACCTATGCCGGATCGCTCAAACTGTTGAGCAATGAAGTTGCGCCCGCTCTCGCTCTGGCCGCCACAGTTTACTTTGTTGCCAGCTCCGTTCCCGTGGCCTTGGTGATCGCCTGGGAATCGCGCACCGCGCCCTTGAGACAATGGCATCAGGAATTTCTCTGGTACCTGCCGTTTTATCTCGTCGGCGCTATGCTGGCTGCCGCGGCGAACTACATCGGCATCCTGTTCGGCTGGATGACTTCGCTGCTTTTGATCCCAATGGTCTACACCGTCTATCGCGCCTACTGTGCGCAGATGGAGATCGTGCGTGACCGTGAGCGGCACATCGTCGAGACCGAGGCCCTGCATCTCCGCACCATCGAAGGGCTCGCCATGGCCGTCGAGGCGAAAGATCAGAACACGCACCGCCACCTGATGCGCGTGCGGGTTTACGTCTCCGAACTCGGCAAAGCCATGGGCCTCGACAAGCCGCTCATGCAGGCGCTTACCACCGCATCCTTCCTGCACGATATCGGTAAGCTGGCCGTTCCCGAGCACATCATCAACAAGCCCGGCAAGCTCACTCCGGAAGAGTTCGAAAAGATGAAGATCCATCCCGTCGTGGGCGCCGACATTCTGGAGCGGGTGCACTTTCCGTATCCGGTGGTTCCCATTGTGCGCTCGCATCATGAGGCATGGGACGGCAGCGGCTATCCTGACGGGCTGAAGGGTGAAGACATTCCCATCGGAGCGCGCATCCTTACCGCCGTAGACTGCTTCGATGCGCTTGCTTCGGAGCGGCCTTACCGCAGGGCCATGCCGATTCAAGAAGCAATGGCATTCGTGAAAAACAGAGCGGGAACGCAATTCGATCCGGTCGTGGTCCAGTTGCTCGAGGAGCGTTACCTCCAACTGGAAGAGATGGCCCGCCTGCAAATCCAGGAGATGGAGCCGCTCAAGACGGATCTGTTCATCGAGCGTGGCGCCGCACCGGGTGCGGGATTCGCGCCTGAGCAGGACGGTCACAATTCCAGTGAGCGGGAAAAGGCGTCACGCAGCGAAAGCGCCGATGCCTTGGCCGCAAAATCGCTGAATCTGATCGCCGCCGCCAGCCAGGAGGCCAAAGCTGTCTTCGAAATGAGCCAGGCGCTGGGAACATCGCTTAGCGCGCGCGAAACGAGCGCCATGATGTCCCGGCGGCTGCAGCCGCTCATTCCGTTCGATTGTTTTGCGGTCTATCTCAAGTCAGAGGAGTCCGTCGTAGCCCAGTACATTGACGGCGCCTTGGCGCACGCATTTTCATCGCAGCATATTCCTCTCGGTGAAGGACTCTCGGGATGGGTCGCGCAGAACGAACGCCCCATTGTGAATGGCAATCCGACCGTCGAGCCGAATTTCGTAACGGAGAGCAGCGCATTCACCGAGAACAGCTCTGCGCTCTCGATTCCTCTGCTTGACCCCAGCGGCGTCCTCTTTGGCGTGCTCTCGGTCTACTCTGCGCACCACGCGGCCTTTTCCAAAGACCATCTCCGCATCTTGCAGGCGATCCAGTCCAAGTTCTCGCTCTCCCTGCAAAATGCATTTCGCTTCCGCAACGCGGAGAAAGACGCCCGCATCGACCATCTTACGCAGCTCGTGAATATGCGGTACTTCCTGCAGCAGATCGATGCGCAGGTGGAGAAAGCGGGCGAGTCAGGAGCCCGCTTCGCCGTCGGCGTTTGTGACCTGAATTCCTTTAAGGCTGTCAACGACCGGCATGGACACTTGGTGGGTAATGATTTGCTGCGCGCAATTGCCGAAGGGTTTCGCGCCTGCTCAGGTCCGGCAGACATCGTTGCCCGCATGGGCGGCGACGAGTTCGCCTTTCTGTTTCCTTCAATGGATGCGTCTTCGACATGGTGTCAGCTGGAGAAGCTCGATACGGCGGTGCAGCGCGCGTGCAAGGGCCTGCGC
>JASHVE010000282.1 GCA_030039675.1 Acidobacteriaceae bacterium
TTTCGCAAGCGAGAAGTGCCACCATTGTATTCCGTTTCAGATACGATTCACTGCCTACTTGATGGCGTTTTCGAGGATGGTAACTACAACATTTAGGTGAGGTTACGCTTGCTGTCGGCGAGCTCGGCGAGAAATCGTCACATGGACACACCGCCCAGGCTACGTTGACAGGATTTCAGACCAGACGGCGGGATCGACGGGAAGGCCGAGTTCTCTATTTTCTGCGCGGATGCGCAGCGTCTCTTCGCCGGGATAGCGCACGGGCTTCCCTGCGGTTGCGGGCTTCGCGTTATGAAGCGAGGCTATGATCTCATCGGCGATCTGCGTGATGCGCGGCTCCGGTCCGAAGGCCTCCGGGTTTATAGCCAGAAACATCTGCGAGATGCCGCACTCGAAGACCGGATCGTGAGAAAGCTGGTGTGTCGCCTGGCCCAGAGTCATCATGGCCGCCATCATGTCGAGAACAATGGAGAGCCCTGAACCCTTCCAGTAGCCGACCGGCAGCGGACGCCATGATTTCTCGATGGCTGCGGGATCGCGCGTGAGATTGCCATCAGCATCGAAGCCTCCGTCCACTGGGAGCAGCTGATCTCGCTTGCGGTAGCTTTCCAGCGTTCCGTAGGAAAATTGCGACATGGCCATGTCGAGAACGACCGGCCCAGCCGCACGCGGGACAGCAACCACGAGGGGATTGTTGCCGATGACGCGCTCAACACTGCCCCACGGCGGCAGGTTGGGCATAGTGTTCGTCCAGCAGATGCCGATGGAGCCGGCCTCAGCAGCCTGCCAGCCGTAGGTGCCTCCGCGCATCCAGTGGTTGGTGTTGCCGAGCGCCACACAACCCACCCCGTGCTCGCGGCTGAGCGCAAGAGCGCGATCCGTCATGGCGAGCGCATTGAGATTGCCGGGGCCGTGCTGCCCATCCCAGCGCTCCAGGGCGCCGAAGCCGGCCAGACGCTTCGGCTCGGCGTCAATTACCACGCTGCCGTTGCGAATGGTCGCCACGTAGCGCGGAAAGCGGTTGATGCCGTGCGTGTAAACGCCGTCGCAGGTGGTCTCGGCAAAGAGACGGGCCGAAGCACCGGCCCGGTCCACAGAGAAGCCGAGCTTGCACAGTACGCGGGCCAGCTGTTGCTGAACCTCTTCGAAAGGGATGCGATTCATGGGACCTGCAATGAGGTTACCGCAGCGGGCCGGCCGATAGGACAAGCGGTAAGGTCGAGACGTCCCAAGCCGGGAGCATGAGCAAATACGCGCCGGACCGGGTGCACCCGGCTGACCCCTGGCTATTCCTTCAGCGTAACCGTGATCTTCCGCTTGTCGCCGCCTTCGGAGGTAATAACAATTTCGCCGGTAGCCCGCTTGCGGATGCTCTTGAATTTCTCACCCCACTCGATGAACACCAGCGCATCGCTTGTCAGCAACTCATCGAGGCCCAGCGTCTCCAGTTGGCGCTCACCCTCCAGGCGGTAGACATCGAGGTGATAGAGCTTTACCGGTTTGCCATCGCGGGTACCTTCATACTCGTGCAGCAGGGTGAAGGTGGGGCTGGTGACCTCATCGGGTTCTGCCGCATCGAGCGCCTGCGCAATGCCCTTCACGAGCGTGGTTTTGCCAGTACCGAGCTCGCCTTGCAGAAGCAGGAGTTGCGGAGGCTTGAGCAAACGGACCAGCTTGCGGCCTACTTCGATCGTGTCCGCGCCACTCTGCGTCGTGAACTCGTGGGTCTTGCCCTCAGTAGGTGGTGCGGCGTTGGTCATAGTTCGGCCTCGCGTCAAAATGCTGCCCGCGCTGCTTCTGCAGGCAGCCCTTGTATCCAAACATACCCGTTTCGACCGCGCGAAGAAAAGCGAAAAGCCTGTGAAAGATACGGGAGGCAGTCGGTGGCCAGCAGCGTGTGCTCGTCGCTGTCCCACACGGCGAGATCCGCAGAAAGCCCATGGAGGTAAACCGCAGCTTCGACGGCGCGCGCGGAATCGTTGGGAAATTGTGCTAGCAGGCCCGCAATCAAACCGGCCAACAAGTCGCCGCTGCCGCCTTTGGCCATGCCCGGATTACCGGTGGTATTCACGGCCACGCTCCCATCCGGATGCGCGATCAGGGTGCGCGCCCCTTTGAGCACGAGCGTGACCCCCATGCGCTGCGCGAAATTTCGCGCCGTTTCGAGCCGGCTCGCCTGCACTTCGGCTACGGTAGTTCCGGCGAGCCGCGCCATCTCGCCAGGATGTGGTGTGAGCACGAGCACGCGCTTTCCGTTCCGGGACAGTTCGGGCAGTAGCATTGGCTCGCCGGAGAGGATGTTCAGGGCATCTGCATCGATAACTGCGGGAAGGTCTGTGGCTGCGAGCAGTTCGGTGGCGAACTTTGCGGTTTCCGCAGTTTGTCCAAGGCCTGGACCAATAGCGAGCACGGTTTTGCCTGCCAATAGGGTGGAGATGCGATCATCTTCGAGATTTTTCTCAACGATATGGCCTTCGACGTCCGCATGCAGCGGCCAGGTCATCAATTCCGGTGTTACGGCGGCCACAACTGCCAGCGCAGGCGCGGGGACCGCTGCGGTGACAAGTCCTGCACCCACCCGAAGCGCTGCAAGCGAGGTCATCGCGGGCGCTCCAGCCTTGCCGCCTGCAGGTCCGAAGGTTCCGCCAACCACGAGAACATGTCCGAAGCTGCCCTTGTTCGTCGTCACTGCGCGGGGCGCGCGGGTGAGCGCAGTGGCTGCACCGGCCCACTGCAGTTTGAGTGTAGAGACGATGGCTTTTTCCGGCGACCCGATCGGAGCCACCACTACCGGCTGATCCCATGTGCGCGTCAGTGCACCGAAGACGTGTGCTGGTTTGGGTGCGGTAAATGTGATGACCGCATCGGCGGGAAAGACCGGATCCTGCATCATCGCTCCGGTCTCGTCGGCCGGCCAGCCCGACGGCAGATCGATGGCAAGTATGGCGGCGCGGCTACCTTTCACCCATTCGAGCGCGGCAAGGGTCAACCCTTTGAGCGGAGGCTTGAAGCCAGTTCCGAGGAGCGCGTCGACAATCAGGTCGGCCGCCAGCGCGCTCTTGTGCTGCTCCAACTCCTCTGCCGCCGTGATCACTTGAGCGCGGCCATGCAAGGGATTCGTCAGTTCGCGCCAAGCCTCGGCGGCATCGCCCTTCAAGCTCTCGGGCTCGCCCAAGAGCAGCGTGGTTACGTCGAGCCCGGCGCTCGCCAGCAGCCGCGCCGTCATCATGCCGTCGCCACCGTTATTGCCCCGTCCACAGAGCACCGTCACGCGGCGCGCTTGCGGAAACCGTTGGCGCGCGAACGCCGCGACGGACGCCGCAGCGGTGCGCATCAACTCAATCGATGGAATGCCGAACTGCTCCGTGGTCGCGCGGTCACAGGCCTGCATCTCAGCTGCGGAGAGTACGTGCATTGCCTTCATGGTACGACAGGGGCCAGAAAACAGGTCCCAGGGAACTGGCAGTCGAAAAAGCAGATCCCGCTTGCGGCTTGATCAATGCACTAATCGCGCCTGCAGAGATGTGGTTGCGTCGGATCGCGTGAGGACACAGAAGGCTTTCATATCGCAGTGGAAATGGATGTTTGCCGGAAAGACCTGCCAACCCGGCGCACGGCCGCGCAGTCCGTCTTTGCCAACGAAGAACAACCGGCCCGCCTTGGTTTCGACCATGCCTTTTGAAGGATTGTCGAAGACGATCACGTCATCACCATCGATGGGCGCCGGCAACGGCCGTATGTGTGGAATGAATGCTTTCGCGCGCGCCTCGGCGGCTTTCCTCCGCAGATCCGCTTCCACGCTTTCTTCGTGCCGCATCCAGTCTTCCTGCTCCGGCACGGTGGGAAAGCTCGATGCAAAATCCCACGACGCGAGGCGCTTATACGACTTCACGGGACAAGGAAGCTGGCCATTGATGACGATTTCGTCGATCTGCCCATCCGTTCCGGCAACGTTCTGCACGATGTCGCCCCCGACCGTCTGCGTAGGAACCTGGGGCTGCGCCTGCTCCGGATTGGCTTGCGCCCCCGTATCAACCGATAAAACGATCTCTTTCTGGCACAGCACATTGCCCGAGGCGTCCTTCATCCGGAGATCGAAGGAGATAGGCCGCGGAGGATTGCCGGCCACGGCGGCAAAACCGGGAATCTGCCGCGGGACGAGGGGATCGATGTGGAGCTCGTATTCTGACTTGCCGTCCCACTTCGCGATCAGCCTTCCGGCCAAGCCTGCCGAAGCAACGTTGTTCGGTCCCAGATCGATAAACGGAGCTTCCGACTCCTGCTTTTTGGAAGCAATGAGAGCAACGAGGGCGATGAACAGAAAGGCGAGCCCGGCGATTCCCGCGATCAAGATTATCTTCTTGCGGTCCGCTAAGGCTCGTTGGGCCGGAGTGGGCGCCTCGGCCGGAGGCTCCGGCACCGGCAAGGACGCGCGGAACGAATAGAGATCGGCGTCGTTCGTCTTTTCGGCATAGGGTACAACTTCATAGCGGCTGATAACTTCGCCGTCCGCATTCTCCTCTGGTGCTGGCCGCTCTGCATCGCTCATTGGCAGTCCCCACACTTGCCGCATTGAAAAACATGGCCCTGGAGATTATTGCCATTGAAACATGGGAGCGAGTTTGGGGGCAACAGAACTAACGGTCAAGGGTCATTTGGACAAGGAGCCAGGCATTGAGCGCGGCGATCAGAAAGGCCGTGATCCACGCTAACGCGTGCAAACCGCGGCCATTCGCAAACTCACCCATCCGGGCGCGGTTGCCGGTGAACTGCACAAGAGGAAACACGGCAAAGCTTAACTGCAGCGAGAGAATCACCTGGCTCAGGATAAGCAGCTTTTCGGTTCCCTGCTCGCCCGTAATCGCGACCACGACGATGGTTGGGATGATCGCCAGCGAACGCGTAATGAATCTGCGCAACCACGGCGAGAGCTTAATGTGGATGAACCCTTCCATCACAACCTGACCGGCCAGCGTGCCGGTGATCGAAGAGTTCTGGCCCGAGGCGAGAAGCGCAATCGCAAAGAGCGTGCTGGCGCCTGCCGCTCCGACAAGCGGGCTCAGCAGTTTGAACGCATCCTGAATGGCCGCCACTTCGAAGTGTCCGCTGCGGTGGAAGACAGCCGCAGCCACGATGAGAATCGCGGCGTTGACGAAGAGCGCGATGGTGAGCGCCAGCGCCGAGTCGATATTGGCCATGCGCACGGCCTCGCGCTTTCCCTCCGGTGTCCGCTGGTAGCGGCGGCTCTGCACAATGGACGAATGCAAGTAAAGATTATGCGGCATCACCGTCGCGCCCAGTATGCCAATGGCGATGTACAGCATGTCGGGATTGGTGACGATTGAGGACGAGGGCACAAACAGCGCCCGCAAAGCAGACCAGTAGTCGGGCCGCGACAGGAGCATTTGCACGCCGAACAGCGCAATGATGGTTCCGATTAATGCGATCACCAGCGACTCGACATAACGAAAACCCCAGCGCTGCAAAAGCAGAATCAGCAGCACGTCAACACCGGTAATGAGCACGCCGAAGAAGAGTGGAATGTGGAAGAGCAGCTCAAGCGCGATGGCGGACCCGATGACCTCGGCCAAGTCGCAGGCCGCAATGGCGATTTCAGCGAGGATCCAGAGCGCAAAACTCACATTGCGTCCGTAGGCCTCATGACAAAGCTGCGCCAGGTCCCGTTCAGTCGCGATGCCGAGTTTGAGCGAAAGGCTCTGGAGCAGGATCGCCATCAGATTCGACGCCATGATGACGAACAACAACGTATAGCCGAAGCGCGATCCGCCGGCGATGTCCGTAGCCCAATTACCGGGATCCATGTAGCCCACAGCGATGAGAAACCCAGGGCCGAGAAAGCCCAGGAGCCGCCGCCAAGCATATGGCGAACGGGAGAGACTCACGGTGGAATGCACCTCTGGCAGAGAGGGCGCAGCGACCGCGACACGGGATATGGTTTCAGTCGACATTCATGTGGGGTGAGGCGAGCGACCCGTCTCTAATTAGTATGCCAGATTTATTTAATTATGGTTAATAAAATTATTTAGAGCCAATTATCTAATGGATTCAAGGAAAGTTCAACCCTTCGATGGGCGTAATGGCAGGAGCATAGCGTGGGGGCTGGAGCAATTCCCGAATTAACGTCGACTTTTTGAGAGCTGCGTAGAGTGGCCTTCTCTCAAGAAAAAGGCCACTTAAGCACGTTCATTCCGTGTACACCAGTTCGGGAACTGCAATAGATAGAGATTCGGGCTACGGCTTAGTCGGCAAGGCGCAACCAGACCGCTTCAGCCGCCGGACGGCCGAGAATCGATGGTCCTGTTGGCAGCTCGACCTGCACGGTCTGATCGTAGTTCTGGCTTAAGACGCGCAGGCTTTTGCCGGGACCGATACCCGTCTTGTGGAGAAAAAGCAGGAGCTTGGGATCGCGCTCCTGGAGACTGGTGACGGTATACCGCGCGCCTTCGGCGGCCTCGGACAGCGGCGTTTCGCCGCGTCGCTTGCGTTCAGCCGGCCGCTCGGGCAACACCGCGTTGCCGTGCGGGCAGGCGCCTGACTCGCCTAGCTTTTCGCGCAACTTCGCCTCGAAGGCCGGTGAAACCGCGTGTTCCAGCCGTTCAGCCTCTTCGTGGATCTGGTGCCACTCCATCCCGAAGAGCTCGCTCAGCATGCGCTCAATGAGGTGATGCCGTAACGCGGTGTGGTAGGCGGTCTCGCGCCCGGCAGCAGTCAGGCGCACAATACCGTCCGCACCCACTTCCACAAAGCCGTCGCGCTTGAGCCGCTTGAGCGCCATAGTAACTGCCGGCGCTGAAACTTCCAGCCAATGAGCCAGCACCGCCGGGATTACCTCGCGGCCTTCCGCTTCCGCTTCCAGAATGGCCTTGAGGTAGTTCTCCTTCGATACGTGGATGGCGTCTTTCATGAGCGCTGCAAACTTAGTCTAAATGAAAGACAGCTTTTAGCCGCGAGCCTTCAGCCGTCAGCTCTCAGCTGTCTATCGCGGTACCGCTGTACTCGGTAACCGGCGGCATTCAGTTTGCCGTTCAAAACGGAAGCCTCCAGGTCTGACCCTGGCTGAAAAACCAAAACCAGAGCAAAAGCTGGAGGCTGACGGCTGAAAGCTGGCTTTTCACTTCACCCAGACTTTTGGCTCAACCGACAGTCCCGGACGTAGCCGGTGGTTGGGGTCTTCTTGAGCGAGATTCGTAAAGTCGAGGCGTACCGGAACGCGCTGCACCACCTTCACGTAATTGCCGGTCGCATTCTCAGGCGGAAAGAGGCTGAGCACGGAACCGGTGGCGCCGCCAATCTGCGTCACCCTTGCGCTATAGTCCTCACCGGTTGAGTCCACGTGGACCACGGCTTTTTGACCCGCCTGCATGTGACGCAACTGGGTTTCCTTGAAGTTCGCTGTAATCCACAGATCCTCAAGCGAAACCAATGTGAGCAGGTTCTGCCCCACCGAGACGTTCTGGTTAATCTCGACGCTCTTGCGCGTGATGATGCCGGCCTCCGGCGCGATGATCCGGGTATAGCTCAGATTAAGTTTGGCCTGGTCAAGCTCCGCCTGAGCCTGTTTTACCTGCGCCTCGGCCTGGCGCGCGCGGGCGTCTTGTGCGGCCACTTGCTGCGGAGCGGTCTGCGCATACTTAAGCTGAGACTCGGATTGCGCCAGGCGGTCGTGCGCTACGCGCACGCCGTCCTGATTGGCCTGCTCGGTGGCCTGCGCGTCGGCAAGCGCGGCCTTGGAAGCGTCGGCTGCGGCCACTGCCGCGTCAAACTGCTGCTTGCTGATCACATCTCTTTCCACCAGTGGCTTGTACCGTTCCAGATCGGACTGCGCTTTGAAGTTATTCGCCTGCGCCTGCAACACGCGCGCATGCGCGGCTTCCAACTGCTTCTCCGCCTGCGCCACCTGGGTCTCGGCGCTGCTCACGTCAGCTCCCGCAAACCTTAGATTGCTGCCGGTATTGACGGTCGTGATCGGCACCGTCACCTTGGCCGCCACCGCCGCTGCCTTCGCACTGTCCAGCGCGGCCTGCGCGTTTTCGACCGCAACCTCGAAGTCCCTCGGATCCAACTCGGCGATCTCCTGCCCCCGCTGAACCATCTGGTTCTCTTCTACGTCGATTTTGATCACCTGGCCAGCGATACGCGAACTGATCTGGATAAGATGGCCGTTCACCTGCGCATCGTCAGTATCCTCGGAGTACGTAGAGCGCCACCAGATGCCAAGGGCAATCAAAACCAGCAACACCACCACGGCCACAATGATTCCCCGTCGACGTTTGGGTGGTTGTGCGATCTCAGTCTCTGCGGGCGCTTCGGCTTTCGCCGGTGTTGTGTAAGTCTCCGCCACGATTACTTCCCTCCCACATAGTTCTTGTAGCTTTGTCCGGCTCCCAACGCCCGCGCCAGCGTCAGCTTGGCCACGTTGTGCCGGTAGAGGCTCACGACATATTGATTGTCGGCCTGCGCGACCGATTGTTGCGCCTCGCTTACAGGCAGGTTGTCGCTCACCCCATTCGCATAACGCTCCTGTGCTTCCTTAAGGGCCTCATTGGCCAGATCCATGTTGGAACGGGCCACTTCCACTTCTTTCTGGGCCGAGTCGATGTCCAGCAGGGCATCGCGCACATCGGCATCCACCTGGGCTTTTTTGTCGCTCAGCTGCGCCTCGGTGGTATCCAGCTGCGCCTGCGCCTGCTGGGCTTCGCCCCGCAGCTCGAACTCCTTGAAAACAGGAACGCTCAAAGTACCTGTTGCGTCTACGGTGCCATGCGAGTGAGCCAGCGTAGTGCCGATATCGCCATAATCCGCGTCGACCTTCACCGTCGGCAAGCGATCGTCGGTCGCCGCTTTGCGTTGTTCTTTGGCCGCCGCAGTCTGCTCAACGAGAGCCGCGAGATCCTTCCGGTTTGCCTGAGCCTGGGCGATCAGAGCGTTCACATCAAACTGGTCGTAGGCAGCGTAGGGCGCCTGATCCGTCAGCGTAAAGACCTGCGCCAGCGGCAGACCAATGGTGCGCGCCAGAGCCAGCTTGTCTTTCTCCAGCGCATTGCGGGCTGCGATCAATTGCTGTTCCAGCGTCTGATAATCGACCCGCGCCCGCAGCTCATCCAGCATAGGCGCGGTTCCCGCGTTGTGGTTGGCAATCGCCTGATCGAGCGAAACCTTCGCGGTTTGCACCTGCGCTTCCGCGCTACTCACCTGCGCCTGATCGGCGAGCACCAGCAGGTAGGCGTTGCCCACGGTCAGTACCACTAGGTCGCGGGCATCCTCCGCGGTCAACTGCGCCGCGCTGAAGTCGTGACGGGCCGCAAGGTAGTTCCGCAGCGACGGCAAATCCACCAGCGACCAGCTCAGCGAGGCCCGGACATCAGTGTATCCAAATGGCCCGATAACAGTGGGAATGCCGGGAAAGCGCAGCCCCTCCGCCGGCAGATCAACCTGCTGCACGCTTTCCTTGGCGTTGAAATCAATCGACGGCAACAGCGACTGCAACTGGCTCAGCCTCTGGGCCCGCGCCGTCGCGGTTTCCGTGCCGCTAAGAATAATGCCCAGGTTATTGCTCAGTCCCCGCTGAATGGCATCATCCAGCGACAAGCCGATCGACTGAGGCGACACCTCGCCCTTTACGACGCTGCCTTGGAACGAGCCTGCAGTTGGGGCGGGCGCCTGCGGAGGAGTCTGCCCTGCTGTTCTTGCGGGGGCCGCAATGGCAAGGCTCAAAAGAAGGCCGGTCGCCCAGGCACAGATTTCGTTCTTCACCATGTATGCTGACAAATTCAACCTGACTCGACTCTTGGCGAAAATTCACCTGAAAAGTGGCACTGAATGAATGGATGCAGAGAGTTGCAGCTGCGCTTCTAAATGTGTCGCCCCGATCCACATGAAGCTGACTCTAATACTTTCAACTTGCTCCCGTAAAAGAAAAATGTAGCGGCTGCAAAAACTGAGCAGGAGGGCAAAGCGTGAAACCGAATCAGTGCTCTTGAAAACGGCGTCAGCAGGCAAAGATGCCGGATCATCGGGTAGTGGAGGCATGAAGAAGCTGCGACGCCAGTGCGCAGAGTCC
>JASHVE010000283.1 GCA_030039675.1 Acidobacteriaceae bacterium
GTCTGGGAGCCTAGATGGACGCCGCACCGCATCAGCGAGGCGGGCCGCCTGCAGTTGGGGATTTAGGGCCTACTCTCAAGGAACCGCGTTCGCCGGTCGCTCTCAGGGCGCGGCAACGGGCCGCGGCTGCTTTGCAAGAAGCCTATTCAACCGCTCACGCTGTGCGGAGATATCGTCGACCGCGGTTTGCACGCGGCCCAGCATATCCTGAATGTCGGCAAGATAGCCGGGCAGCGCATTCCACCAGCGGCTCACGGTTTCCTGCTGGTCCAGCATGATCAGCGCCGTGCCGGAGGCAGCCGTCACCAGGCCCGCGCGCGGTTTGCCGCACAGAATCAGTGCGCCGCCTGCGGCGAGCGTGCCGGCCGCGGCGATCGAAACCCAGCTCATGGAGCAGGCCCCGCGGGCGCTGGGCGCTGTATTCGAAGCGTCGGCAGGTTTGGCAAGGGGAACCACAACCATCGTTTCTCCTTTTATCTCTCGATGCAATGTCGAGTTGTCGAGTTGAATTTCTAGAGTATCGCGCGGAACGGGAGCAATGGCACAGCTTTTCCTCGTGTCTGCCGGCGGCCCCCGATGCAGGCTTGGAGGACTTCTGTCAGTCCAAGTCAAACTCACGCAGCGGTTTGCCTTCCGGCGCGTCCTTGGCTTTGCGCAGCGCTTCGGCAAACTTCTTTTCGAGCAGGTCGGCCTTGTTTCGTTCCGCATCTACGCTTTGCCGGAAGATCGACTCCTTGCGCTCGTCATGCTCGCGCATCGCCTTAGCCGCGGTTTCCAGGTCTTCGAACATCCGCTTGCGCGGCGCAGGCGTGTGGCTGACCACCAGCCCTGTCGAGCCATCGATCTTGAGCATGGCCCCGCAGTCCGGGCACGCAACCTCAAACAGCTTTTCCTTCGACTTCGCCATAACATTCAGCATTGTAGGCGCTGCCGGCGGCGGTTGCACAGTTCCGGGCTGGGCGCTGCCCAATTTCGATGCCCCTCCTGTTCCACCGCACATTTTCGTTGTCGTCAATACAAACGGGGTAGCCCGTTCTCTGGCGAAAATTTTAATTTCAGATCGCAGGATGTCCGCAAAGCATGCGCTCACCCGTGAAATGTGGTTGCCAGGAATTCAATGGTCGGTCCATCATACTGGATAGGGACCTCACCGCGAACTTCCGAAAAGTCAGCAGGAGTTACCCAGATCCTCCTATAAGCAAACTTGCGGATCCTCAAGATCCTTGAACCCTGAATTCTCTTGAAGAAATATGAAGGCGTGTTATGTCCTTTCCTCTTCATGATTTCTATCGGTTCGATGAATTTGAGCTGAGCCAGTCCCGGCGCGCGCTTCTGCGCGATGGCGCGCCAGTGCAGCTGTTGCCCAAAACATTTGAAGTGCTTACCTGCCTGGTGACGAATCCCGGACGCATCCTGGCCAAAGAAGAGATTCTCAGGACGGTCTGGCCGGAATCGTTTGTCGAAGAAAACAATCTCACCCAGCACATCTCGCTGCTACGCAAGGCCCTGGCAGACCGCTCCAGCTATATCGTCACCATTCCCGGGCGCGGTTATCAGTTCACGGCGACGGTCGTCACGACGAACGGCGCTGTGTTGCTGCCAGGCAATGGAGTGACTGCCAGCGCGCCGCCGCACACCGCAGAAGAGGCAAAAGGCGAGCGGGTTGCACCCGCGCCGGATGCTGCTACAGCGCCTCAATCCCCGGTGTCTGCGCAGGCCGCATCCGCGTCTCACGTTTTGCACCCGTCTCTCAGACAAAGCATTTCACGATGGGCGAAGCTTGCTGCCGCGGCCGCGCTGCTGGTTGCGCTGTCGGCTACGGCCTTCACGATGTGGAGGCGATGGGCGCATCCGCCTGAGCTGCGCAGCGTAATGGTTGCAGATTTCCTGAATTCCACTGGAGACGTGACCTTCGACCACACTCTCAAGCGCGCTCTGGAGATTGATCTGGAGCAATCGCCGTACATTGATGTGATGAGCGGACGCGAAGCCATGAGCACACTCGCGCTGATGGGGCGAAGCCAGGATTCCGCCATCACCGGCGATCTCGCCCGCGAAATCTGCGAGCGCAGCAACCGCCAGGTACTTCTGACCGGCGACATCGCTCCCATAGGCAGAGAATTTCTGCTGACGGTGGAGGCGGCGGACTGCGAGTCAGGAAAGAAGCTGACGGGGGCCAAGGCCGAAGCCGGAAGCAAAGAAAAAGTGCTGGCGGCACTGGATGAAGTGGCGGACCGTGTGCGCCGCGGACTGGGTGAGCCGAGCAAGTCGATGGAACACTTCCAGGTACCGATCATGCAGGCCACGACGGCCTCACTCGATGCGCTGCGGTCGTACTCGATCGGCCAATCCATGGATGCGCAGGGAAAGAATGAGACAGAGGTTCTGCCCTTTTACCAGCGCGCCGTGGAACTGGACCCGCAGTTTGCGATGGCATATGGTGCGATGGCCAACGAGTACTACAACCTGAGCGAACCGAAGCTGGCAGCGCAGTTTTACCAGAAGGCTTTTGAGCTGAGCAATCGCGTGAGCACAAAAGAGAAGCTGATCCTGCAGGCGCACTATTACTCGGAAGGCGTGCAGGATGTGGAACGTGGCATCGACACTTACCGGCAGTGGACGGAGACGTATCCCAACGACTGGGCGCCCTGGGTAGATCTGGCCAATGTATATACGCAGATTGGGCAGTACGCGGCAGCGATTGCGTCAGGCCAGCAGGCGGTGAAGATGCAGCCGGACCGGGGCATCAATTACAGCGTACTGGCAAGAGCTCTGAGACGGGCGAACCGGTTGAACGAAGCGCGCGAGGTGGGCGCGGAGGCGGTACGACGCGGCATCGACACGGCCGGGGTGCACGCCTCGCTCTACGGGGTGGCTATTATGAGCGGCGATCCAGCGGCAATCGGCGCAGAAACGCAGTGGGCCGCGAACCACAACGCTGGATGGTACGGCTGGTACTTCCCTTTTCTGCGGGCGGAGTACGCGGCGGGGACGGGCAAGCTGGCGCTGGCGACGGAATTCTTCCACAGCGCGTGGGAGACAGCCAAACGCGAGAACCTGGAAGAAGCCGCGGACAACATACTTATCTATCAGGCCACGACGGAGCTGAATTTTGGACTGCCGGCGGAGGCGCGCGCCACGCTGAGCCGGACGTACGATCCGAACGCCGATTCGGGCGATTTGGCGGTCGCGCGCGCGCGGCTGGGTGACTTGGCCCGAGCGGAGCGTTATGTATCCGTGCACGCTCCGAATGCACATCCGGTCGCGCTGCTGGAGAATGTGGATCTTCCGCGGGTGCGTGCCCGGCTGGCGATGGTACAGGGTAAGCCGCTGGACGCTATTACTGCGCTCGAGTCCGCCAGACCCTACGAGCTGGCCAGCTATACCGTACCCACCGAGAGGGCTGAAGCCTGGCTCAAAGCCGGACATCCCGAACTTGCGATTCCCGAATACCGGAAGATTCTTTCCAACCAGGGCATCGATCCGCTTTCACCGCTTTATCCGATGGCTCATCTCGGCATGGCGCGCGCTTATTTTCACCAAAATAAGATTGCCGAAAGCCGCGACGAGTACGAACGCTTCTTCGCGCTCTGGAAGGAAGCGGACCGCGATCTCCCGGTTCTCGCCCAGGCGCACACCGAGTATGCACGGCTCACGAGGCCCGTGGGAATGGCCCCTAAATAGCCGGCCGGCTTCACGACTCATCGCCGCTCTCTCTTGACACGCTCAAGCCGCCCCGCTAAAGATGATTGCGCCGGTTTTTCGAGCGCCGATCCTCACTTCGGGAAAATATCAAATGACATCGACAAGAGTGCACCGCATCTTTACTTGGGTCGCGATAGCGATTCCCTGCCTGCTCGCGGCGGGTTGCAAGAACTCCGCTCCTCCTCCCGCGCCGGCAACCAGCAACCCGGCGAACGATGTCGTCACTGTTCCACTCAAAGTGGACCGGCTCGATCCGGCGCTCGACAATATTCTGCCCGCCGACGCCAAGCTCGAGCGCGTGGCGACGGGCTTCAAGTGGACCGAGGGCCCGGTGTGGGTGGGCGACAGCCTGTACTTCGCCGACATTCCGTCGAACAGCATCCGCAAGTGGACGCCGGGCCAGGGCGTGAGCATCTGGCTGCAGCCGAGCGGCTACAAGGGCTCCACGCCGTACGGAGGGCCGGAGCCGGGAACGAACGGCATGACGCTGGACGTGCAGGGCCGGCTGACGGTTGCAGGCCATGCCCAGCGCGACGTGCTGCGCTTCGAATCACTCGACCCCACGCAACCGCCGACGGTTCTCGCCGATGCTTATCAGGGCAAGCGCTTCAATAGTCCGAATGACCTGGTTTACCGCTCCGACGGATCGCTCTACTTCACCGATCCACCTTATGGGCTGCCCACGCAGCACGATGACGACCC
>JASHVE010000284.1 GCA_030039675.1 Acidobacteriaceae bacterium
GCGTTGCCGAAGATGAAATCGACGCCGCCCTCAATATAGGAGTCCACATAATATTGCCGTCCGTAATCGGCAAAGAGCGTGTCCTGATGGCCCAGCAAGCGGCAATGCTTGAAGACCGCCCGGTCCGCGCGCACTGCGGCGGCGACGGCCTGGCCCGTGTTGCCGGCTGTGTTCTCGAAGGTAATGTTGTCGGCTTCGAATCCGTTGCCGTTGATTTCGGCTGTCTCTGTGAAAAATGTTCCACCCGCCTGCTTCGCATTCAGGCTGTTGGTAATTACCACGTCTTCGGGAGACTTCCCCATGCCCACAAGCGTAATGTTGGTGTGATTCTGCGTCACGATGACCCGCTCGTGATAAATGCCCGGCGCGATTTCGATATACACGCGTCCTGGTTTGCCGCCCGGTCCGATGCCGGCGAAGGGATGATGATCCATCGCCATCTGGATGGTGGGAAATTCCGTTGTGCCTTCAATGCCGGTCTTCACGTCGGGAGACACGCGCACGTGCACGTCTTGGGCATGGACAGGAACCGCAAGGCGCAATCCCACCAGAAATCCTGCGGCAAACTGCAAGCAGTTTCGGCAAATCATATTGCTCCTCTGGCCATTGACCATTCGCCAGTCTAAATCGTCCATCCGTCACTGCCGAGCGGCCGTCATGCCTGCCTGTGATAGCCTGATCTGCAACGCCGTTCCTTTTTTCCGGCTACATCTAAATTGTCTTTAGTCGCTGCAGGATCGCGTCTCGAGACGGCCGCGGCTCTGCCTCGCGGCGTCCGGTTCGTTCTTTCGCCGAGAGGGTCTTTCATGAATTGTCTTCGTCTTGCTCCCGTTCTCATTCTGGCGGCGGGTGCGGCCATCGCGCAGACGCCCGCGGCCTCCCAGTCTGACAATGCACAGCCCACTGCGCCGCCGGCCATCAAGAGCTTCGATCCATCGGCGATGGACCTGACCGCCGACCCCTGCACGGATTTCTACCAGTACGCCTGCGGCAACTGGATCAAGAACAACCCGATTCCCTCGGACCAGGTGCGTTGGGCGCGGTCCTTTTCCCTGCTGCGCGAGCGCAATCGCTATCTGCTCTGGCAGGAGCTGGACGCTGCGGCGAAAGACCCCCAAACACCGCTCCAGAGGCAGTACGGCGATTTCTATGCAGCCTGCATGGACACTGCAACTGTCGATGAAAAAGGCATCGAGCCGATTCAGCCGTCATGGGCTGAGATTGCGCGCCTCAATGACGTGAAGGGAATCCCGGCTCTGCTCAGCGAGCTTGAAAACCAGGGTACTCCGGATGGGTTTTTCGACTTCGGCGTGGAGCAGGACGCCAAAGACTCATCCAAGCAGATTGCCGGGCTCTACCAGGGCGGTCTGTCGCTGCCCGACCGCGACTATTATCTGATCGACAACCCACACTTCGCCACCATTCGCTCGCAGTACATCGAGCACGTGAAGAAGATGTTCACCCTCGCCGGCGACTCGCCGGAGCAGTCGGCCAAGGAAGCCGCCGCCGTGATGGAGATTGAGACGGCGATGGCCAAGGCGTCGCTCAGTCGTACCGATATGCGTGACCCCGAAAAGCGTTACCACATTTACACGGTCGTCGATCTCGAAAAGCTGACGCCGGATTTCGACTGGAACACCTATTTCGGCTCCATCGGCATGGGCCACTTCGATACGCTCAACGTTGCCACGCCCGACTTCTTCAAAGCGCTCAACGGCATGCTTGCCGGCGAACCGCTGGACGCGTGGAAGAGCTATCTGCGCTGGCATGTGCTGCACGGCCAGGCGCAGGATCTGTCGAAGCCCTTCTTCGATGAGAATTTCGCTTTCTTCTCGCGCACGCTCGCCGGCCAGCAGGAGCCGCAGGCACGCTGGAAGCAGTGCTCCACCATGACCGATGAGGCTCTGGGCGAAGCGGTGGGCCAGGACTGGGTCAAGCAGAACTTTCCGCCCGCAGCCAAACAGAGCATGGACAAGCTGGTTGCGGCTCTCGAGAAGTCGCTCGGCGACGACATTAAAGATCTGCCGTGGATGAGCGATGTGACCAAGAAAGCTGCCGAGGAAAAGCTGGCGATGATTCGCAACAAGATCGGCTATCCGGAGAAGTGGCGGGACTACTCGAGCGTGAAAGTGAGCCGCACGGACCTCATTGGCAACGCGCATCAGTCCGCGGTCTACGAGCGGAACTATAACTATGCCAAGCTGGGCAAACCGGTCGACGAGAAAGAGTGGGAGATGACGCCGCCCACCGTGAACGCCTACTATGATCCGTCGTTCAACGACATCAATTTTCCCGCCGGAATTCTGCAGCCCCCGTTCTTCGATTTCAAGGCCGATCCGGCGGTGAACTTCGGCGGCATCGGCGTCGTGATCGGCCACGAAATGACCCACGGTTTTGATGATCAGGGGTCGCAGTACGACGGCAACGGCAACCTGCGCGAGTGGCAGACGCCTGCCGACCGGAAGGCGTTTACCGAGCGCACCGAGTGCGTTGCCAATGAGTACAGCGGCTTTGAAACCGCGCCTGCGCATGGCGACGCGCCCTCACAGCACCTCAATGGTCATCTCACGCTGGGCGAAAACACCGCCGACAACGGCGGACTGCGCATCGCCTACATGGCGCTGCTCGACACGCTGGCCGAGGAAGGCAAGTCGATCGACGACAAGATCGACGGCTTTACCGAGGCGCAGCGGTACTTCATCGGCTTTGCGCAGGTATGGTGCCAGAACCAGACCGAGCAGGCAGCCCGGCAAGCAGCGCTCGTCGATCCCCACTCGCCCGGCAAGTGGCGCGTGAACGGAACCGTGCAGAACTTCGATGCCTTCGGAAAAGCCTTCGCCTGCCGGAAGGGCCAGCCCATGTATCCGATGAACTCGTGCCGGGTGTGGTAAGCCCGCAGCCGGCGCTTGACAGCACTGCTTGCGTCGCGGGCGCCGGCTCCGGCGGCCGTATGCAACGCAAATCCTGCAATTTTTGCGAGCTACGGTGTTGACGTTCGCCTGCCTTAGAGAGTCCAAATTTTCGATCGCATCCAGTAGATATCTACCCGTACGAAACGCAACGTGATTAGACCCCCGCGGAGCGGAGTCAACTCGCTCAAAACGGGTAGTTTTGCCCGGCTCCGGTTGAATGCTAGGCACAACCTGCCCTTGGCTTTTACAATGCAGCAGGGACCCGTCCCAACCCAGCGCTGCTCGGGAACGACCAAACTTGGCGGCATAGGCCTGACCAGGATGAAGGAATCGCATGAGGTTTACGAAATTCGGCAAGGCACTTCTGATCGGCGCCCTTTCGGCGGGTGTCGTCTTCGGCGTGACGTCTTGTGTGGAGAGCTATACAGTCGGCTATTTGTATGTAACGGGTACAGTGACGGCCCAGTCTGGCAATAACGGTATTATCTCCGGCTACAAAATCGACCACAACACCGGCAAGCTCACGCCCATTAACGGTCTGCCTGTTTCCTCAGGCGGATCGAACCCTGTCCGCGCCGTGCTTATCACGGGCAGCCGCTTCCTCTATGTCTTGAACCGGGGCGTGAATGCGGAGGGGAACTCGGACTGCACTCCGGCCGATCCGTGCCAGAACGCTAATATCACGCAGTTTGCGGTCGGCGGAGAAGGTATCCTCACGCCGCAGGAGACGTTCTACACGCAAGGCACCAACCCATTCCGCCTGATTGGCGATTCGACGGGCAACTATCTCCTGGCGCTCGACCACGACGCCCCGGACAATGCGAATCCTTCGAGCACCGACGGCTGCGCGAGAGCCTTGAGCGGTGCCACCACCTGCGGCGACCTTACGGTCTTCCAGATCAACCAGACCACCGGCCGCCTGTCCCTGGTGCTCAATGCCCAGGTAACCGCAGCCAGCGGCGCGCAACTGACCTACTTCCCCGTTCCGGCCAATCCCGTTGACTTCGTAATGGCCACCGGTTTCGTTCTGACGCTCAGCGCCTCTACACCGCAGACTTCGTACCCCTACACCGGCGGAAGCACCGTATGGCCCTACGCATATTCTTCGTCGACAGGGCAGTTGACGGTGAGCTCCAACAGCCCGCAGCCTCTTACTGATCCATATACGTCCAACGGACTGGTCGGCCACGGCACAGCGATCGTGAACGCGGCCGGCGTGGTTTACGTGCTCGATAATGAGCCGGTCGCGATCCCGTCGGGCAGCAGCTTCTCTGCCGGAACCTACCCCAGCCAGGTGCTGCCCTACAGCGTGGGAACAGGCGGCGCACTGCAGGCCCAGACCGGCGGAATCATTCCCGACGATGCGACGCTGGCCAATCCGATTCAGCTCTTGGTCGAGTCTAAGGGCAAATACCTCTACGTGGCCAACCAGGGCAACAACACCACAGGTCAAAATCCCGAGAGCGGTTTGGCGGGCTACTTTATTACCACATCGCCGGCTTATCAGTTGACTTTCATCGCCGGGGAGCCGTTCGGCTCCGGCTCCGGTCCACAGTGCATCGTCGAAGATCCTTCTGACCAGTTCATCTACGAAGCCAACGAATACGACTCGACCGTCTCGGGCCGTATCCTCGACCCGAACTCCGGCGCACTCAACGAGCTTCGTGTAGCCAGCAGTTACCCGCTTCAGGGCCCACCTACATGGTGCCTGGTCGATGGGCGTACTGGATGATCGGCAGACGCGCTCATGGGAGTGCCACGGAGCCGCCGGTGCGGAGTCTCACCGGCGGCGGCTTCTAGCCGGTGCGGAGAACTACCGAGCCGGCGATCGAGGAAGCCGGAAGGCCGTAGTTGTTCCGGAATTCGACCAAAACCGATTTTGAAGGGCTGCTTCATCTGGCCCGCTGACGAAAGATGCGCATGAAGTTCAACAAATCGAGCCAGCTCGTACTGGTATCGGCGGCCGGCCTTCTGGTGGCTTCGCTGGTGACGGCTTGCTCTCAGCTTACCCAGACACTGACTGTAGATTTTGTCTACGTTGCCAGTTCCAAGGCCGCCGGAGCCAACAATTATGGCGAGATCGATGCCTTCGAGATCGACTCGGAGTCAGGCCGCATGCGCCAGATCCCATCTTCGCCTTTTCCTTCGGCCGGCCGGGACCCGGTGGCTGAAGCCGTCTCTGCCGACAATGGAAGTCTCTTCGTCGCCAACCAGGATGACAACAGCATCGTCCAGTTTGTGATCGGCACGGACGGCAAACTGTATCCCTATAACACTGTGAATACACCGGGAATCTATCCCCTGGCCCTGGCGGCGAACAAGTCCAGTCTGTTCGTGCTGGACACCTATCAGCCGCTGCCGATCTGCTCCACCGCTGATCCCTGCTCCGGCTCCGTCGCCGTTTATCCGCTGAGCACAGCAACCACTTCCACGCCGGCCACGCTGGGCACGCCCGTCACCAACCCGGCGATCAGCGCCACGTATTGGCCGCTGACGCTGCCCGGCAAAACAGACATCATCCTGCCCACGGCAATCAACATTCTCGCCTCCGGCGCATATGTTTACGTCACCGCATACGATTCCTCCGTGACGCCATCCGCCGGCTATGTCTTTGGATTTTCGGTGGGCTCCGGAGGCGTGCTGACGCCTTTGAGCGGCTCGCCCTTTGCCGCCGGCACACAACCTTCCGCCGTCTCCAGCAGCGCGTCCAACAGTTATCTCTACGTCACCGACTACGCGAAGAACGATGTTCTGGTGTACAACGTGGCGGCATCCGGCAGCCTGACTCCGCTGAGCGGCAGTCCGTTCCCCTCCGGCAACCAGCCTTCTGCCATTGTGGCCGATCCGGCGTACCCGTTCCTCTACGTGGCGAACTCGCTGGATGCCACCGTGACTGCCTATTCCGTCAGCAACGGCGCTTTGACCAGCCTGGGCACCTACACGACGGGTGAGCAGCCGGTAGCCATCGGCATCGATCCCTCCACTGAACATTTTCTGTACACCGCCAACTATCTCGGCAACAACGTCTCCGGCTGGGAGCTGAGCATCACCGCCGGCACATTGCTTGAGTCGCAGTATTCTCCGTACACGGCCAACGCGCAGCCCACCGCAGTGGCCGCGATTCCGCACAATGGCACGGGAGGCGGCGTGCAACAGCCGTAGTTCCCCCCGTAGCTGCTTTTACAATGGATACGGGTAACCAACAACAGAGTTTTCCGGGGCCTGCAGCAGATAGCCCGCAACGAAGGAAGCGCATGAAGTTGAGTAAATTGAGCCAGATCGCTCTGGTCTCTATAATTGGCCTTCTCGTGGCCACCTGTTTCACGGCCTGCCAGCTTGTCACCATCGACTGGATTTTCGTGGCGGCGTCGGCTGGCAACAGCGCCGGCAGCGCAGGCCAGATCTATACCTACGCCACGGACTCTGAGTCCGGCGCGCTGCGCCCCGGCCCTCCGCCGGTCTCCTCCGGTGGCACGTCTCCTGTTTCCATGGCCGTGTCTGCGGATTATCAGGACCTGTATGTCGCGAACGCGGGCAGCAATTCAGTGGTTCACTTCGCTGTCGCTACGAATGGCGTGCTGACCCAAAAAGACGCCGTCACTACCAGCGCGCCTCCCGTTTCGGTGTACACAAATGCTGCGGGCACCTATCTGTACGTCGTTGCCGGAACCACCTCTGCTACCCTCACTGAGTACTCGCTCAGCTCCGGCGCGATCGGCAACGCCGTCGCGACCGAGAATCTGACCATACCGGGTTACCCCACCGACACCGTCGTTCCCACCGCCGTGACCGTTCTTCCTAACAACAGCGCGGTGTATGCCACCATCTACGATCAATCGGCGTACAATCCAGGCGGCATTGCCACCAGCGACGCCAATCCCGGCTGGGTCTTTGGTTTTGCAGTGGGCTCGGGCGGCGCCTTGACGGCGACTGCGGGAAGCCCCTATCAGTCCGGCGTAAAGCCGAGCGCGCTGGCACCCGATCCGACCAACCGGTTTGTCTATGTTACTGACTTCGCCTCGAACGAACTGATCGGCTATACCATCCAGAGCGGGAACGCGCTGAGCTACCTGGTCAACGGGCCGTTCAAAACCGGCAATGAGCCATCGAGCGTTGTTGTCGATCCCCGCGGTATTTACATCTATCTTTCCAACGCGCTTGACTCCACCATCTCCGCGTACTCCATCGCGCTGCCTACCGGAACCCCCTCGGCCATCGTGAACACTACGTCCAGCACGATCTACGCCACAGATACGCAACCGTTGTCGATCACCGTCGAACCGGCGCTGGCCCGCTACGTCTACACGGCCAACCACCTTGGCAATTCGATCTCCGGTTTCCGCCTGAATCCGAATACGGGTGCGCTTACGGCTACGCAGGCAACGCCCTATCCAACCGGCTCCGGCCCAACCGCAATCATCGCCGTGCCCCACGGCAACCACGCAACACAGTCTGTGGCGCCGTAACGCAGACCTTGGCATCCGACAGAAAAGCCCAGCCTTCTGGCTGGGCTTTTCGCTTGCCGCTCAAACCTTCCCCTCGCAGGAGCCCTTCACTTCCACACGCTCAGCCACTTGCGCAACTGCCGCTGTGCCGGCTTTTCCACGAAATGCAGCGCCAGCAAAGCCATTCCGATCAGCAGTGCATAGCTGATCCAGGGGTCCAGCGGACTCAGGCCGAGATAATTGAGGATGTGCGAGTCATGGATGATGTTCCATAGGTTGAAGTGGAGCAGATAAAGGCAATAGCTGGCCTCGCCGACGAACACCAGCGGCGGCACGCCAAAGGCATGCGCCAGCCAATTATTGCCGGCCAGTCCCAGAATCATGCAGCCGAAGAAGGGCATCAGCAGGCCATCGTGGATCAGCGCATACGGTATGTGCGCGGCCAGCGAGAGGATCGTGAATGTGGTTGCTAAGCCAAACACCCCGAGAGCCAGGCGTAAACGGCTGGTGCGGCCAATCATCTCATCGACGCTGGCCAGCAGCACTCCAAAGATAAAGCTGCACAGGTGCGGTATTGGCGTGTATTTGAGCGCCTGCAACCAGGGGCCCCAACTCCAGCGGTCCAGATGCGGAATGCCATCCGGGTTGAAGATCACGTAAAGCGTGCCTGGCACCAGGCCAAGCATCCAGACAGCCAACATCTTGCCCAGGTGCGGCGTCAGCCGCTCTGGCCGCTTCCAGCGCGCCATCCACGGAAACAGGACGTAATAAAACCACTCGGCCGACATGGTCCACGCCGGCGTATTCAGAAACGTGGCCAGTGGTGGAATCCACCCCTGCAACAGCAGCGGAGTCAACACCATTCCCCACCAGAACCCCTGGTGCGTGTGCGCCGCATATTCGACCGGCACCACGCTCCAGGCCAGCAACAGGCTCAGGAGATAGATGGGATAAATCCGCGTGAAACGCGCTTCCCAAAACCGAACCTTGTCGAGCTCGCCTGTCCGCGCCTTGCCGGCGTAGTTATAGGCAAGCACGAACCCCGAGAGCAGGATGAAAAAGCTCACCGAGGCATAGCCGGCATTCACGATGGGCGCGAGAATGCCGAACCACTGTGGATTGGAAAAATGAAAGAAGACGATATTCAGCGCGGCGAAACAGCGCAAGCCCGTTAAGGCATCTAACCGTGCTGGCCTGCGCATTTCCACGAACGATTGGACGTCTCCGCGCACTCACCTGATACATCCCGTGAGTTCGGGCTGGCGCCCGGTTACTCACGGCGGGCCGCTGACAAACGCCCTCACGCTGTTACCAGCGTTCCCACCTTTTCGCCTAATACTACGCTGCGAATATTGCCTGGCTGGTTCATGTTGAAGATGATCATGGGCAGGCTGTTGTCTTTGCACAGGCTTACCGCGGTCAGATCCATCACCTTCAGGCCCTGGCGAAGAATGTCCATATAGGTGATTTCGTCGTACTTTACGGCGTCTTTTACCAGCACCGGGTCCGCGTTAAACACGCCCTCCACCTTGGTGCCCTTCAACAGCACGTCGGCCTTGATCTCCATGGCGCGCAGGCTGGCCGCCGTGTCGGTCGAAAAGAAAGGGTTCCCGATTCCGGCCGCGAAGATCACCACACGGCCCTTCTCAAGGTGACGCACCGCGCGCCGCCGGATATAAGGCTCGGCTACCTGGTTCATGAAAACCGCGGTCATCACCCGGCATTGCACTCCGCGCTGTTCCAGTGCGTCCTGCAGGGCGATGGCGTTGATGACCGTCGAGAGCATGCCCATATTGTCGGCGCTCACACGGTCCATTTCTTTGGCCTGCTCAGCCACGCCGCGGAAGAAATTCCCACCGCCTACCACGACGCCTACTTCCACGCCCAGCGCATGAATCTCGGCCAGTTCACTGGTAATCTCGGCCACCCGCTCGGCATCGAGCCCAAAACCGCGCTCGCCAGCCAGCGCCTCACCGGATAGCTTGAGGACGATCCGTTTATACATGCCGTTTCGAGTATCGCATATATGCTCGGGGTCCTACCGGGGACGCCGGTTTTTTCAAGAATTCACTCTCGCCTTTGCTATCGGTGATCTTTCCCTAGCCGCGCCTCAGCCCGATGCAGTTCGCGCTATCGGGTTCCATCCTCGGGCTCTGAGCGCTGTGCGGCCTGTGAACACTGCAGATGGGGTTGATAGACTCGAAATTGGAATGACTGACGATCAACTGCAACAATCCATTGAGCGGCACTTTGCCGCCGGATCGGCCGCAATCGCCGATCCACAAGCCATGAACGCCTTTCTCGCTCTGCGCGCCGCTCTCGAAAGCGGCTCGATTCGCGCCGCCTCGCCCGACCCGGACGCACTGACCGGTTGGCGGGTGAACGCTTGGGTCAAGCAGGGAATCCTGCTGGGATTCCGGCTCGGCACTCTGCGGGAATGGCCGGTGACCGGCCTCTCTTTTATCGATAAGCACACCTATCCCGTCCGTCTCTTTCTTCCTGGTGACGGGGTGCGCATCGTACCTGGCGGGTCGTCGGTCCGCGCCGGGGCGTATCTGGCGCGCGGGGTAGTCTGCATGCCGCCGATGTATGTCAATGCCGGAGCGTATGTGGATGAGGGCACAATGGTCGATTCGCACGCCCTGGTCGGTTCTTGCGCGCAGATCGGTAAGCGCGTCCATATCAGCGCGGCGGCGCAGATCGGCGGCGTTCTCGAACCCGTGAACGCCAGTCCGGTCGTGATTGAAGACGATGTTCTTGTCGGCGGCAACTGCGGAGTATATGAAGGTGCAATTGTGCGCAAAGGCGCCGTGCTCGCGGCCGGAACCGTTCTTACGCGAGGCACTCCCGTCTTTGACGTCGTGAAAGGCGAGGTGCTGCGCGCCACGGCGGAAACGCCGCTCGTCATTCCGGAGAACGCCGTCGTCGTTCCCGGCGCGCGTTCCATCAACAAAGGCAAAGGGCAGGCGTGGGGACTGAGCCTCTACGCCGCGGTGATCGTCAAGTATCGTGACGACAAGACCGATCTGAGCGCCGCGCTCGAAGACCTGCTGCGGTAGTGCGCTTCGGTCATGCGCTGCGCCGCTCCGCGAGCGGAAGCTGCACAGTAGCTCGCGCGCCCTCGCCGTCCTCGCGATTCACCAGCCGCACTTCGCCTCCATGCGCGCGTGCAACCTGCTGCGCCAGCACCAGGCCCACGCCGCTGCCCGCCGGCTTGGTGGTGTAGAAGGGAACGAACAGGTTGTCGGTGTTCGCAATGCCCATGCCGCGGTCCTCAATGGTGACCACAACGCCTGCATCGCCGCGGCTCCAGCTCGTGCGCACCGGCTTGGCGCCGTGTGCGAGCGAGGCATCGACGGCGTTTCGCAGCAGGTTGATGAACATCTGCTCCAGTTGATCGGGATCCGCGTTGAGCGTGGCCGCCGGCCCGGGATCAAGCTCCACAGGCAGCCGCTGCTCCAGTAGCACCACGCGCTCGAGCAGCGGTCCAATGGCTACAGGCTGCAGCTTGGGCGGCGGCAGCTGCGCCAGCATCCGGTACGACTGCACAAAACGATGCAGCGAATCGGCGCGGCTGCCAATGACGCCCAGGCCGCGGCGAAAATCGCGCAGCGTGGTTTCATCGACGTTCATGCCGTCCACGCGCGCCAGAAGGCTCCCCGCGATCGACTTGATGGGCGCAAGGGAATTGGAAAGCTCGTGGCCCAGTACGCGAATAAGCCGCTTCCACGCAATCTGTTCCTCTTCCTGCAACGGCTGGCTCACATCGGCCAGCAGCAGCAGCGTATGGGGCACACCATCCTGCCGGAAGACGGCCTTGCGCAATAGCCAGCGCGTAGGGCTGGGTGGAAACGAGTGGATGGTCTGGTCCGGCACCGTCAGCAGTTCATCCAGGCCAAGCTCGCGCGCGGAGCGGCCAAAGCTGCGTCCATAGGACAGTCCGAGCAGATTCAACCCGGCATGATTCACCAGCTGCAGCAGATTCTCGCGGTCGAAGGCGAAGAGCGGCGCATGCATTACCTCGAGAATGCGCGCCAGCAGAGCTGTAGCTTCGAGCGAACGCACGCGCTGCTTCTGCATCAGATCGGCGAGAGCGTTGATCTCCCCCGCCAGCTCGCCCAGCGCATCCGGCGAGCCCGAACCCCGCGCGCGAAAGGAATAATCGCCCTCACGCAGAGACGACACAACGTTCGAGAGAGTCTGGAGCGGACGCACCAGACCCTCCACCAGCGCAGAGGCCGTCAGCGCCAGATAAATCAACAGGGCAACGATCAGCAGCAGGGCAGGAGTGAGCTCAATTCTTCGCTCAACCAAAAAAAATGCAGTGAAAGCAAATGCGGGCAGCGAAAGTAGGAGGGTAAAAAGCCACACCCGCCGGATGGCCGAGCGCTTGCGCCGCCGCAATTGCTTCTCATAGGCCATATTTTTCAATGCGCCGGTAGAGTGCTGCGCGGCTCAGGCCAAGGGCTTCAGCAGCCTGCGAAATATTGCCGTCGCATCGCCGCAGGACTTTGCGGATCAGCAGAGCCTCTACCTCGTCGATGCTCATGTTTTCAAACGAGGGCGCCGACGACCGCGCCGAAGTGATCGCGAGATTCGCCGTCTCGATCTCGTCACCCCTGCACAGCAACACAGCGCGCTCCACCGTGTGCTCGAGCTCGCGCACGTTGCCCGGCCACGGATACTGCATCATCTGTTGCATCGCCGCGGGTGAAAATCCGTTTACCTGCTTGCGATAACGCGTCCGGTTGCGGGCGAGAAAATGCTGGGCCAGCAGCGGAATATCTTCGCGCCGGTCGCGCAGCGCGGGCAGATGAATCTCCACCGTATTGATGCGGAAGAGAAGATCCTCCCGAAAATTGCCTGCCGCGGCTTCTTCATGCAACTGTGCATTGGTCGCACACAGTACGCGCACATCCACGCGTCGTGTCTGCGACGATCCAACGCGTTCGAGCTCGCCCGTCTCCAGCACGCGCAGCAGCTTGGCCTGCTGGCGCAGCGGCACATTCGCAATCTCATCCAGAAATAACGTGCCGCCGCTGGCCAACTCAAAGCGCCCCACGCGGTCCGTGCGCGCATCTGTAAACGCGCCCTTCACATGGCCGAAGATCTCGCTCTCGAAGGTGCCCTCGGGTAAGCCGCCGGCATTCACAGCGACCAGTGCCATGCGGGAACGCGGCGAGGCAGCGTGCAGCAGCCGCGCAACAATCTCCTTGCCCGTGCCGTGTTCGCCCGTGATCAGCACGTTGGCGTCGGAGGGTCCCACCTGCGCGATCAATTCGAGCACTGGCTGCATCGATGGCGCGCCGGCCACAAACTCCGGCATGCCTTCTGCGCGCAGCAGCCGATTCTCGAGTTCAAGCTGCCGTGCGCGTTTGAGAGCCTGGTGCAACTCGGCGTGCACGCGGATGAGCGAAAGCAGGCGTGCGTTCTCCCACGGCTTCTGGATAAAGTCCCGAGCGCCGCGCTTGATGCTTTCGACAGCGAGATCGATATTGCCCCACGCCGTCATCACAATCACCGGCAGCCGCGGGTCAAACTCGTGAATGCGCGCCAGCAGGTCCAAGCCCTCCTGGCCGGAGGTCGTGTCGCGTGTGTAATTCAAGTCGATCAGCACAACGTCGTAGTCGTTCTGGCCAAGGGCCTCGATCAGCAAATGCGGTGAGCGCACGCACTCTACAGCGATCCCCTGCGGCGAGAGCAAAAGCTCCACCGCTTCAAGGATGGATGGTTGGTCGTCTGCAACCAGAACACGGATTCGTTCCTGCTTATTGGAAATGACTGTCCTCCATTACACCGGTGTTGCAGCTGATTGCGAAGCACATCAATACCAGGGCCTTCCCGTGGCTTGTCGAGATCCAGCCCGGTTGCCGTTCCTTTTGCATGATATCCAATGCCCCGCGCGCCGCATGCTGACGAGCTCCAGCAGGTCTACGGCTCATGCGCCGCCACGCCTGACTTCGCATCGTCGATCGAGACCCCGGTCCGCTCCAGCGTTGCTCCGATGGCCCGGTCGATATCCACCTTCTTCTGCTCGTAGTCCGTTTGCGCGGCGTCGAGGGCAGACTCGGCCTGCGCGAGCGCATCTTCCGCGGCCAGCGTATCGACGCTGGACTTTGCGCCGAGCTGCTGCTCCTGTTTGGTGATGTCGAATGTCTTCTGCGACAGATCGAGCGCCTTCTGGGCGGCGCCCACCCGAGCCTGCGCCTGTTCAAGAGCAAACTTCGAGTTGCGAACGTCGAACAGGATGTTTTTCTTCTGCTGCTCCGAAGAGATCTGACTTTGGCGGTACTGCAGCACGGCGCGAAACTGATCGGCCTTGACCTGGCGGTTGCGCAGGTTAATCGAGAGCGTCATGCCGACCCGATATTCCGGGGACGAATAGTTGAAGGTGTTCTGGAACATGCTGGGGAAGGATGTCGGCAGATCGGTCGAGCACTCCTGCTGGCTGAGGTCGCAATAAGGATTCTTGGGACCCGCAGTGCCTGCACCCGCGTAGTAGCCATACATGTTCAGGGTCGGCAGAAGTTCGCTGTTGATGTCCTTCAGGGCCTGTTTCTGCACCTCGGCGTTCATCTGGTAGATGGCGACCTCGGGCCGCTTCTTCTCGGCTTCGGTGATGAGGTCGTCGATGGATTTATCGGCATTGGGATCCGGCTCTGCGTGCAGATCGAGAGGAATGACGGGCATCTCGTCGATCGTGGGATCATCAACCTTGGTGAGTGCGTTCTTCATCAGGAGTTCGTTAAGATGCAGTGTGGCGCGCGAAACCGTGAGGTTGCCTTCGGCGGTCGCCACGGCGGACTGATCCGTCATCACCTGCATCGCAGGAATGGCGTTAAGTGCGAGCTGCTTCTGGTCGTCTGAGAGGGTCTTGTTGGCGAAGCCCAGGGAGCGGTCTTTGATCTGTTCGTCCTGGTAGGCGCCGACAAGGTCCCAGTAGATGTTCTCGATCTGGGTCACGGTCGCGATGACCTGGGCTCTGAAGACTAGGTCGGTGATCTGCGCGTTGCGCTTGGCGATGCGGATGAAGCGCTCGTTGCTGGAAAGCCCGAAGCCCGCCAGGAAGGGCTGGGTGATGGTGACCGCGAAATTGGAATACAGCTCAGGATTGATCGCGTTGTAGGGAGAGTTGCTGGTGACACGTTGACCGAGATAGTTGATCGAGAGATTCGTTCCGATGGGGAACGACTCGGAAAAGCTCGAGAGGACCTCGATCGTGTTGGCTCGCAGTACCGGTGTGCCGACCAGGAACTGATTGGCCTCCTGCACGACGGTGTGGTCGACGTAGCCCGTAAAGGTGAGGTAGGGATCGAAGGACGGAACCGAGGCCCCGGCGCCAAGGGTTGAGGTTACGATGCCGCCGTTCCCTGCGGCGAATCCCGGACCGGACGAGCCGCCGCCTCCGCCGCCGCTGGAGGAGCTGAAGCCGCCCTGCGTGGATTGCGTGACGCTCGCATTGACCCCGTTGGCCGGGCTACCCGCTTTGGTGCGCTGGATATCGGTCTGGGCGATGGGGAAGTTATAGCGGAAGTAGGCCAGGTCGAGATTGTTTTCGATGGCCAGAGCGATCGCGTCGCGCAGAGAAAGGTAGATCTTCCCGTCGCGGATCAGACTCTGCAAGCGCGGTGAATTCGCGAGGTCCAGCGGAGGAGCCGTACTGGCTCGGTAGCGGGCAATCGGATTACGCGAGTGAGGCATCGGTACATTAAACGGCACCGGCGGAGCGATTGCCTGTTGCTGGGCCTGCTGCGCCTGCTGCGCCAGCGAGAGCGGGCGTGCCGTTGCGCCGTTCGCGGCGGGCGCTGGAGCCTCCGGCGGAGGCTGAGTCGCCTCCGCAGCCGCCGGCGCAGCACGCGGGGTCGGTGGCTCGACAGCCAAAGCCATGTTGACCTGCAAAAGAAGAATCGCGCCAACGGTCGAAACACGAATGCGAAATGGAGTGGCCTGGTTTTTCATGGAATCCTTCCGGGATACGCTCACTGCGCGGCAACCTCCGTCGTCCTCGGTTCGAGCCGCTCATCGCGCGTGAGCCATCCGTCGCGCAGCTCCACAATGCGTTTACCGTAGCGGGCGTTTTCCTCAGAGTGCGTCACTTGCACGATGGTCGTGCCTTGGCGGTTGAGCTCGCAGAACAGCTCCATAATTTCGCGCGCCTGCGTGGAGTGCAGATTGCCGGTGGGCTCGTCAGCCAGCAGCAGCGCTGGCTTATGCACAACCGCGCGCGCAATACCCACCAATTGCTGCTGCCCGCCGGAAAGCTGACTCGGGTATAAGTCTTTCTTGGCGACGATCTGAAAGCGATCGAGGATGTCGGCTACCATTCCTTGCCGTTCTTTCGCAGGAATATTTTTGTACGAAAGCGGCAGATCGATGTTCTCGGCAACCGTGAGATCGTCGAGCAGATGATAGCTCTGAAAGACCATGCCGATGCGCTCCCGCGCCAGATCGGCGCGTTGTTTGCGGTGCAGCGTATGCACCGCTGTTTCACCAAACCAGTACTCGCCCAGCCAGCCATCATCCAGCAGCGCCAGCACATTCAGCAGCGACGATTTTCCCGCGCCCGAAGGACCCATTACCGTAAGAAACTCGCTCTGTTTGATGGTGAGCCCGATGCGGCGCAGCACCCAGGTTTCGGTGTAGCCGGTCTTATAACTGCGTTCCACGCTTTTCAGTTCAATCATGATGATCCCCGATTCCTCGTTCGAACAACCTCGCAATCCTCATTCCCAACTCCCCATTCCTACTCAATGCGCAGCGCCTTCATGGGATCCACTGCCGCAGCCCGGCGTGCCGGAAAATAGCAGGCCACAAGCGCCGAGGCCAGCAGAATGGCTCCCACGGCACAGAATGCCGAACCGTCAATCGAGCCCACGCCATAAAGCGTGCTGCGCATGGCCCGGCCCACAAAGTAAGCTCCAACTAATCCGAGCGCCAGTCCCATTCCGGCGAGCACCAGGCCCTCCCGCAGCACCATTCGTACGACGCGTTCGCGGCTCGCGCCCAGCGCAATGCGCACCCCGATCTCGTGCGAGCGCTCTCCGACGGCAAAAGCCATCACGCCATAGATGCCGATCGCCGCCAGCGCCAGCGCGATTGCTGCGAAACTCGCATAGAGCAACAACGAAAAACGGTCGCCCGAAAGATCCTCATCGCGGATCTGGTCGAGAGTCTGCACCCGCGCAAGCGCCAGCGTGGGATCGATCGAATGAACTGCGGCAGAGATCGTCTTGGTCATGGCTGCGGGATCGCCTGCAGTCCGCACGCCGAAAGCGACAAAAACCCAAGGGCTCTGATAGAAGGGAACCAGCATCTCTTCGCGCTGTTGGTCGAAAGCCCCACCCCGCACGTCGTGATATACGCCCACGATTTCCCAGGCTTGGTACGGTCCGAGCTTCTGAACCCCAGGAATGATCTGCTCCACATTGAGGACTTGGCCAATGGGATTTTTGTTCGGTAAATAGTGGCGTACGAACTGTTCATTCACCACAACCACGCGAACACTGCTGGCGTTGTCCGCATCGGTGAAGAAGCGGCCCTTGGCGAGCCGGATGCCGAAAGTTTTGAAGTAGTCCGGAGTCACCATGCCGAAGCCCGCGGCCGGGCGTTGGGAAGGATCGGTATAATCCGGCTGACCCTTAATCGTGAAGGGCATCCCAAATCCGGCCCCCCGCAGAGGCAAACCGGTCGATGCCGATGCACTTTCCACGCCCGCGGTGGATTCGATCCTGCGGACGATCTGCTGGTAGTAGGCGACAATCTGCTCGGGCGTGTAATCCATCCCCTTGTTCATGGGCAGGCCAAACGTCAGAATGTGTTCGGTCTGCACGCCGAGATCGACATGATTCAGGTTCCAGAAGCTGTGAATGGCCAAGCCGGCGCCGGCAAGCAGCGCCAGAGCCAGCGTAAACTCGCCCACAACCAGGGCCTGCCGCAGCCTGAGGCGCACGCGTCCGGCGCCGGAACGGCCCCCTTCTTTCAAGGTTTCTGCCGGATCAAGACGCGAGGCGTACCACGCAGGCGCGCAGCCAAACAGCAAACCGGCCAGCGTAGTGGCTGCAATCGTGACTGCGAGAACCGGCAGGTTGAGCGTGAGATTCGCCTCGCTAGGCAGCGTATTCTCCGGCATCGCAGCGATGAGTCCGCGCAGCATTGCGTAACCGATGCCAACACCAGCAACTCCGCCGACGCACGCCAGCACCAGGCTCTCGGTTACAAATTGCAGAAAGATCGTGCGCCGCGTCGCGCCCACCGCTGAGCGAATGGCGATCTCCCTCTGCCGCGATGTCCCTTTGGCGAGCAGCAGGTTGGCCACATTCACGCACGCAATCAACAAAACGCAGCCCACGGCGCCCAGCAGCAGCCATAGCGTCAGCTTGACGTTGTCGCCCAGGAAATCATTCTGCAACGGCTCGACACGTGCGCCCCAGCCCTTGTTGGAACGCGGGTTAGCCTGAGCGATGTGCGTCGTCACGGCATCCATATCGGCCTGCGCCTGCTGCAGGCTGACGTCATCCTTGAGACGGCCCATCACCAGCAGCCAATGGAAATCGTGATTCTTCTGTTGCGGCGTAAAGACCAGTGGAACGACCAGATCCTGGTTTAGCCTGTCAGCCTGGCCCGGCGCGAGCACGCCCACCACCGTATACGGCTTCTGGTCAAGCATGATCTGCTTGCCAAGAATATTTGGATCGGACCCCAGCCTCTTCCACAACTTGTTCATCAGGATGGCAACGTGGTCTTTCCCGTCTATACCTTCTTCAGGTAGAAAATCCCGTCCCAGGATGAAGCGGTTTCCCATCATCCTGTACATGCCGGGCGTCGTCATCTGCGCCGGAACCATCTCCGGTTCCTGCTTGCCGGCCATGTTGAAGCTTGTTCCTGTGAATGCCTTCAGCCCCTGAAAGGACTTGCTCTGCTCCTGCCAGTCGAGAAAGTCCTGTGCGGCGGTCACGTTCCGGAAGCCCTGAATCTTTGACCAGACCATCACTAGCTGGTCCGGATGGGGATACGGCATGGGTGCGATGAGCGTTGCGTAAACCGCCGTGTAGATCGCAGTGGTGGCGCCGATACCTAGCGCCAGCGTAAAGACCATTGTGGCCGTCAGCCCCGGATTTTTGCGCAGCATGCGCTGTGCGTAGCGAAGATTCTGCAAGTGCATTCAAACCTCCCTCGGCCGGTCTCTCATTGCGGAAGGGTCCTATTCTATTCTCAGCGCCTGCATGGGCTCGATCGATGCGGCGCGCTGTGCAGGGATGAAAGCCGCCACTGCGGCGCAGGCATTCAACACGAGAATGGCGGCAGCGAGCGCCCACGGATCGTAATAGGTCACTTCGTAGAGCTGGCTGGCCATCAGATAACCGGCCAGTATCGCTGCGGGAACGCCCAGAACAAGGCCGGCCAGAATCTGCCACAGTGCGCTGCGCAGAATCATCGTCACGACGCTTGAACGCGATGCGCCCAGCGCCATGCGAATGCCGATCTCGCCGGTGCGCCGGGCGACGAAGTACGACATCACGCCGTAGAGTCCCACCGAAGCGAGCACCAGAGCGAGCATACCGAACAAGCTGCAGAGCCGCGCCACCAGCCGGTCTTCGTTAAAATTGCCGGCTACCTGTTCACTAAAGGACCGAAGATCCATCACCGGAAGATTGGGATCGACGCTCGCCAGTGTGCGGCGAATGAGCGAATCCACGTCAGGTGGGGCGGTGCGGAAGCGGATCACCATGGACTGCATGAACATGGAATTGGATTCGGTCGAAATCATATCCGGCTCTCTGTAGCCGGTGAACCTCTGCGCAAGCGGGCGCAGATAAACCGGGCGCACCTCGCTGCGAGGATTGTTCATCTTGAAGTCGCGGAAGACTCCGACGATCTGCCAGCTTCCCGAGTACTGGGGCAGATCAATGCCGAAGTGCTGCCCGATTGGATTTTGGTTTGGAAAAAATTTCTTCGCAAAAGTCTCGTTGACGATCACCGCCGGCGTCGAAGTGGCCGTGTCCTGATCGGTAAAACCGCGCCCGCGAACAATCGGCACGCCAATGGCATCGAGAAACTGCGGGCTCACGCGGTCCCACGTTGAACCGCAATGGTCTCCCGGCCGCGGCGCAGGATGCCCCTGCTGAATCACGCACTCGCCCCAGTTGTCGCCTTCGAGCGGGCTGTACGTTGCCATTCCGATGCTGGTCAGGCCGGGCACCGCGGCAAAGCGATCTTCAATCTCGCGATACAGCGCGGGCAGCCGGTCAACCGTGTAGCCTGCGCCCGCCGGATCGAAGTGCAGCACGTAGCGGTCGCTGGTCACCACGCCGAAACTCTGGTGCTCCAGCCGCGCCAGCGATTTAGTCATGAGGATTGCGCCGGCCAGCAGCACCACAGACAACGCGGCCTGAAAAACCACCAGCGCCTGCTGCG
>JASHVE010000285.1 GCA_030039675.1 Acidobacteriaceae bacterium
CGTGAATTTTGCCGGCATGTTCCTGAATGATGCCGTAAGAGACCGAAAGTCCCAGACCTGTGCCGCGCCGCTCGCCGGGTTTGGGCGTAGTCTTCGTCGTGAAGAATGGATCGTAAATTCGCTTCAGGTGCTCGGGTGCGATGCCGGCGCCGGAATCGGCAACCAGAGCCTCTACGTGCCCGTTGACGACGGTTGCCACGCGCAATCGGCCGCCACCCGGCATCGCGTCCTTGGCGTTCAGCAGCAGATTCAAAAATACCTGCTGCAGCTTCCCGGGATTACCGTGGATCGCCGGCAACCCTTCCGCCAGGTCGAGATCAAGCTCGATCTGCGCCGTCTTGAACTGGTGCTCGAGCAGCGAAAGCGTGTCGCGAATCACCTGGTTGAGATTGGTGTCGCGGAACTCGGTTGTGGACGTGCGCGAGAAGTTGAGCAGACCGTTTGCAATGTCGGCTGCGCGGAAACTCTGCTGCGTGATCTTGTCCAGCACCGGCCCCAGTCGCGCGTCGCCCCGCAGTTGCTTCGAAAGCATCTGCGCATACGAAGAGATCACCGCCAGCGGCGTGTTGATCTCGTGCGCCACGCCCGCAGCCAGCAGGCCGATCGAGCTCAGCTTGTCCGCCTGCGTCAACTGCGCTTCCAGCGTCATGCGCTCAGTGATGTCATCCACCAGGATGATGCGGCCCACCGGAATGAAATCCCGTGAAAGCAGCGGTGCCACCGCGATGTTCGTCGTGCGCTGTTCTCCGGCGCACGTGGTCAGCGGGAATTTATACAGGTGATGCACGCCCTGCTCGCTGCGAGATCCCTCGATCGCCTCGACAAACTCCGGAGGGAATACGGAACGCAGTTCGCGGCCGAGAGCCTCCGCGCGGCTCAGTGCGTACATTGCTTCCATCTGCGCATTCCAGCTCTCGATGCGGTCGTCAAGGTCGACCGCGAAGATGCCTACGTTGATCGATTCAACGATATTCTCGTTGAACTCCTTCAGCCGCTCGAATTCGGCAATCTTGTCTTGGAGCCGCGAGTACAGGCGTGCATTCTGCAGTGCGATGCCGATGTAGCTGGCCAGCGATGCGAGCAGCTCGACGTCTTCGCTCGACAGAAAGTCGCCGCCGACGGTGCGGCCCAGCCCGATCACCGCGATGGTCCGCGTGGCCGCTGAACCGTCCGGCAACGTGCCGGCAGCCACACGGCACGGCAGGTAGTAATTCAGATCCAGCAGGGCGGCCGTACGCCGCTGGTCTTCCGGCAAGTGCAGCGCCGCCTGTGCGTTTTCCAGGAAGATATGCGAGTGATCCGCCGCCTGGTCGAAGTCCAGAAAGCCCAGAGCCAGCCGCTCCGTGCTTTGAGGATCTTTCTCAAGCTCCTCCGGCAAGCCGTGGCTGATGGCCAGCCGCAGCCGCGGAGTGGCGTCGAACCTTGGACTTGGCTCCAGAGGCGCAAGAAAGACCGCCACGCGCGCCACCAGCAGCGTCCGCGGCAGCTGCTCGACGATCGACTTGAGCAACGCCTGCAGGTTCGTCTCCGAGCTCAATCCGCGGCCGAACTCGACGAGCGCCTTGCGGTAGTCGTAGCGATGCCGGTCGAAGGCCCGGTCCACCCATCCCTGAATCCGCCGTTTGAGCGGATCGAAGATGGCAGCCGCGATCACGATCGCTGCCACCAGCCCCCACTCCCGCACCGCCTCCGGCATCGCATTGTGCACCAGCACCGAGATGAGCGCGATAAAGCCGTAGGAGCCGCCGACGATCAGGCCCGTCGCCAGCGTGTACGCCACGCCGCGCTTGAAGATCAGGTCTGTGTCCATCAGCCGGTAGCGGACGATAGCCCAGCTGAAGGTCAGCGGCAGAAAGATCTGCGACAGGCCGGCCAGATCTTCGAGCAGTCCCGGCAAGCGTTGACCAGAGAGGTAGAACGCAGCATACACCGTGAAGGGCGCTACCGCCAGCAGGGTTCCGCGCGTCACCCACTTCAGCTGCTGGCGCAGCAGCGGCGAGTCGGCGCGGCGGTAGCTGCGCAGGAACAGCAGCGCGGCCAGCCCGTAGAAGATCGCGTCATAGGCGGTCGCGATCTGGTTCAGCCGGTCGAGCAGCAGCTTGGTGGCATCGCGCGTAGCAATCGACCACAGCCACAGACCGAACAGCCCCGCACCGGGCGCATACACCAGCGGCAGCAGCCAGCGCCGGCGCAGATTCCTGAACCGCTCTTCCGGGAAGCTGAGCGCGAAGTGCAAAAACAGCGCCGGTTGCAGCGCCTCGGCGATAACATTGACCCAGAAAACTGTCCAGTCGAGCCCGTCGAAAGCTCCCGTGTATTTCAGCGCGTACAACGCGAAAGAAACAAGGCAAAAGAGATAAAAATGCGTCGCCCGCGGCGCACCCCAGCGCCGGAAGAGCACGTAAAATCCGATGATGAGATAGATCAGGCCGATGACCCGCTGACCCATCTGCAGGCTGTGATCCACCGGCGTGGGAATCACCTTCACCGGCGCATCCAGCGGGATGCCGTCCCGCGTGATCGAGTACGAAATCTGTACGTACGGGCCGGTGCGGTACAGCGCCCGCTCCAGGTCGGCCACCCGGCTTACCGCAACGCCGTCCACGGCAGTGAGAAGATCGTTCTGCTTGATGAACGCGTGTTCGCCTGGAGAGTTGGGAACCACGCGTTCCGCGCGCAGGCCTCCCTGGGCCTCCTGCCACCAGACGCCGTCATCCGGCGGCTGAATCTGGCGTTCCTCCCGGAGATTGAAGATCGCCAACACGAACAGCGCGGCTGTGGCCAAGGCCAGCAGCGTCGCCTCTACCCGGTTGAGGAGATTCTTCTCCATGGGATTGTTTCCACAACTTGCAGTGCACGTCGCTTGCCACGCGGAGAACGGCGTACCACCAGCGCGGGAATAGCCCGCAATTCACAGAGAATACGTAAGATATAGACTTTCAGTTCCCCGAAACGTGATCCTCTCGGCCCGCAGAGAGCCAAACCGAATGCAGAAAACAGTATAGCTGTTCCCGAGAAAAGGATCGATCTACCGGAAACCGTAGGCAATTGAGCAGAGACAGGTTACGTAGGTTCTAAGCCTTCTGATTTGCGGCCTTCAGCTGGCCGTAGGTTGCCCTGGGCCCGTGCTTGCGCTGGTAGTGGTGTTCGGAAACGTACGCCGGAATCCCGGATTCGGACGCATCGAGCAGCATGCTGCGCCACGCCAGCCGGGCGATGTATTCCAGCACATCGGCGTGCTCGACGGCCTCTGCTGGCGTTCTGCCCCAGGCAAACGGCGCGTGGCCGGCCACCAGCACACCCGGAACGCCGATCGGGTCCAGCCCCTCCCGTCGGAACCGTTTCACGATCACCGCTCCCGTGTTGCGCACATAGGCCTCGGCCACCTCTTCGGCCGTCAGCGGTTCTGTCACGGGAACCGGGCCGTGAAAATAATCCGCGTGTGTGGTTCCCAGGCAGGGAATCGGCCGCGCCGCCTGCGCCCACGAAGTCGCGAACTCAGAATGCGTGTGGACGATACCGCCGATCTCGGGAAACTCGCGATAGAGCAGCGTATGCGTATCCAGATCGCTCGACGGCCGCAGCGAACCTTCCACGATCTTGCCCTCGAGGTCGGCGACCACTAGATCGGCGGGCGTCATCGAGGCGTAATCCACTCCGCTCGGCTTGATCACTACCAGCGGCTTACGCCCGTTGCGGTCGATGCCGCTGGCGTTGCCAAAGGTGTGCGGCGCCAGGCCGCGGCGCGCAATCTCCTGATTGGCGTGAAGCACCTCTTTGCGGAGAGATTCGAGCAGCATGAGAGTTCCTTTCGGCTATTCGGGAAAGCGTTTACCCCTGACAGTGTAGCAGCGGAGCTTTCCTTGACGCGCTGAACTCCGCGCGCCAGTTGACGGCTTGGGACCGTCCGCCCTTGACGCAGGCCCCACCCAAGAGTACGGTGAGCTTACACGGGAAAGGAGGTTGATCCAGCCAATGAAGATTGATTGTTCCAGTAGTTCGTTACGTGAGGTGACTGAGGCCTAGGGCATCGCGCCCCAGACCGGCAGTAAGACCCGGCGGAGCAGACCTCGCACGGGCCACTGGCTCTCGCGGAAGCGCGATGGCCTTAGTCCAATCCCAACAGATCACCGGCAACGGCCTGGAGACGGGAGTCTTCAGGCCGTTGTTGCTTTTGGATCGCTGCGAAATGCGGGGCCGTCTGTCCGGACTGCCTCGCAACCGCTCACAGGCTGATGATCCATCTCGTGACAAAGACGGCCGTCCATCGGCGAAATGTGGCGATCAGTCAGGAACGATCTCGCAGTCAAAGCCCTTCCGCCTGAGAACACGCATGCAGCTCTCCGCGGCTTCCCTTGATGGGATGCATTGGGCAGCAACTTCTTCGGGTGCGAAGTGCGGATGAAAAGCAAACCGGTCGGGGTTCTCGAAAACGGCGCTCCAGTCCAGGACCGTCAATGGCAGCGAGTCCTTGGAAACTCCTATCGTCCAAAGCCACAGTCCGGCATGCTCACCGCTTGTACAACGAATGCGGAACGATCTTTTAGGTCGAGTCATTTCTTCAAAAAGGCTGTTTGCGCTTAAAGTACGTGGGGATATTCACAACTTATAATAACCAACCATTTATAGAATATTTGCATCCAATCTGCCTCGTTGAAAACTGATTGCGATCCAATGGGACAAGGCTTTCACGATGCAGAAAGTTGTTGCAAAACCGGCCGCCGAAATACTCCACCGAATTTGCACTATCCTTTAGGAAATGCCCAAGCCCGAAAGCGAAATCGTGCCCCATAATCTCGAGAACACGCTCGCGCTCCTCGCCCGCACTCCCGCCGCTCTCGACGCACTACTTCGCCATCTCCCCGAAATCTGGACCCATCGCGATGAAGGTGAGAATACGTGGACGGTCGCGGGCGTTGTTGCCCACCTCGTTGATGCCGACGTCGTGAACTGGATGCCGCGCGCCAAACACATCCTCGAATTCGCCGACACGCGCCCCTTCGAACCGTTCAATCGCGTCGGCGGCGAGGTCCGCAACAAAGACAAATCCCTCCCCCAGCTGCTGGATGAATTCGCCCGCCTGCGCGCAGAGAATCTCGCCGCATTGCGTGCATTCAACCTGCAGCCCCGCGATCTCGAACGCCGCGGCCTGCATCCCGCGCTCGGTGCCGTTACTCTCTCCCAGCTCCTCGCCGCCTGGGCCGCGCACGACCTCACGCATCTGCACCAGATCGCGAGAATCATGGCCGGCCAATACCGCGAAGCCGTCGGCCCCTGGAGCAGGTTTCTCGGCGTGCTGCAATGCGCCGGCCACAGCGCTCCCGCATAGCCTCCTTCCACGCCCTCCTGTAACGGGCAGCCATTGCCAAACACTAGTTGCTGTTGTAGCATTGGCCTGCTTTCCCATTCACAAATAAAAACCTGAACTTCAATCTTTGGGCTGCGGGCCGCGTCGTTCGTCTCTCCAACGTCCGTCACGGAGTGTGATGCAATGTCCTCACCTGAGAACCCTTTAAGCGCCAAGAAACCGAACGGTCCAACTCCAATTGAACCGATTCACCCGATTGTGCCGGTGCATCCGATCACCCCTGTTCATCCCGTCACGCCGGTTCCACCGATACGCCCGGTCGAGCCCATCATTCCCGTCCATCCGGTTTCGCCGATTCCGCCGATACATCCAATCAGTCCGGTATTACCGATTGAGCCGATTCACCCGGTGTTACCGATCGAGCCAATCCATCCAGTTCTGCCGATCGAGCCGATCCATCCGGTACGTCCGATCGAACCGGTTCTTCCAATCCGTCCGATCCTGCCGCTAGAGCCGATTCGCCCGATAGTGCCGCCGATCGTCATACCGGTGATTCCGCCTCTCGATCCGGTCGACCCGATTATCGAGAACCCGGAAAAGAAGAAACGGTGACCCTGGAAATCATCTGTCGCAGGCCGGACGTCAACAACCGCGCGGTCTGCGGCGAGTGAAATGAGAAGGGAAGAGCAAATGACGGCGCGGGCGTTGCGCTCCGAACGCAGGTGCGAATCTGTGTCTCCAATTGTCTGTGGTGCGCAACCGCTTCATATTGAGGTTTGGCAATGCAGGCATCGGTAGAACTACCCGGCACCCAGCGCAACTGGGTCTTTGACCCTCCCCCTGAGGTGCTGGCATCCCGTCTCTTTGCAGCCGGAGGCTACTTCGTCGTCTCCGGGCTTTTCGATCGGGCCACGCTCGACGAGCTGCGCGCTGAGGCCGAGGCCGCGCGGTCTGAGGGCGCACGGCAAGTCCTCGCCGAGTCCGACGGCGTTGAAGGCCGCGGCGGCAGCCCCGCGCGCGCCTTCCGTTCCGGCCGCGGCGGCGCCCTGCACTGGGGTCTGCACGGCTCGCCGGATATGCAAGCGCGGCTCGAAGAGTGGTGCGGCGTCACGGCCATGCCCACCGGCAGCGGTTCGTTCTCCTACTACGAGCAGCCGGGCGATTTCCTGTCCCTTCATCGCGACATCCTTCAGTGCGACATGGCCGTCATCACCTGCCTCTCGGCCAGTGTGGGCGATGGGCCGTCCGGCGAGCTGACCGTCTATCCCGGCTTCATTCGTGAACCGCTCTCGACAGTCCGCGCCGCAGGCCCGCGATACGGAACCGTCGTCGCGCTCCAGCCGGGGCACACGATCTTTCTGCTCGGCGGCCTGGTGCCGCACGAGGTCACGCCTACCTGCGCCGGTCAGGAACGCATCGTCGCCATCAACTGCTTTCGTATCGAAACCAGCAGCGATCGAAAGCCGCCCGTTGCGGAAACCATGCCCGACAAGGTCCTCGAAACCGCATGCAGGTAATCTTCAGTTGCGAAGATAAGACCTATCTCTGGTGGCAGGCGGAACTGCTGCACTACACCTTTCTGAAGACTGGCATGCGCGCCGGCCTTACCGCACTTGTCGCCCCGTCGAGCGAGCCGCAGCACATCTTTTCCTGCAACACACTGCACGTTGCAAGCTACGCGGACCGCTGCTCCGGCAACCCTCTCATGGTCCTCAACAAGCCCGGCGCCTTCGCGGAGTGGGCCGCGCTCGACGGCCCGCGCGACGAGACGGTTCTCATCGTCGATCCCGACTCGGTCTTTCTGCGTTCCGTGCCCGACCTCGGGCCGATTCCCGGGAGCGAAGCGTACTCCGAGCCGCACGACTACATGGCCGTCGACATTCCCGCCAACAAGCTGGTCATCGAGCGCCATTGCAAACCCGCAGCCCGCGCCGATGTTCAGCCGGTCGGCATCTACATCCTCGTCAATCGCGGATCGCTCGTCGAACTCGCGCGCCTCTGGCTCGAACGCTCGATCCAGATCGCCTCCGATCCCGTCTGCCGCGAAGCCCTCTCTGGCACGGGCTGGCTCAGCGACATGTGGGGCTACGCCATCGCCGCCGCCGAGCTGGGCATTCATCATCATCTCCGCGGGTTCTCCCAGGTCACCGGATCGCATTCGCTCGAGCGGCCGATCACGCACTATTGCTATCCGCTGCTGGCCGATCCGGCCCGCCGTTGGACACCGGAGACGCAGATTCCGCTGCTCTGGAGCAAATGGCATTACCAGCCCTGGAGCAATCCGCCGCATCCCGCCGCTTCCTGTTGCGAAGGAGCCAACTTGCTTGAGCAGCTAGGCGAACTCGTGCGCATTAAGAAGGCGCAAGTCGCAGAACTCACGGCGCGCTAAAGCATTTTCAGAAAAGCTGCGAACCGAAAGCACGAGTTCAAGTCGGCGCGACCCTTACAGCGGTTTCACAGTTGCTATATCCCGAAGCCACGGCTGTAAAGCGGCATTTTCCACAAGAAAATGCCACCCTTCGCAGCTCCAACGAGGGCACATGAACTGTGGAACCGGTCTAACGAGCGACGACCTGGCACAAGTCTCCAAAAGACTACCCATTTCTGAAAATGCCGTAAACTCGCAGCATGATGTTTGCCAGGCGTCTGCGCGACGGGGTCCGGCGCGGGGAGATCACCTGCAGCGTCCGCATCTGGACTCGCCCGCACGTGCGCGCAGGCGGCCGCTACCGCATGGAGGAAGGCGAGATCGTTGTGGACTCGATCGAGACCATCGGCTTCCCGGACATTACGCCGGAACTGGCGCGGCAGTCGGGCTTTCTCGGCGTTCTGGACCTGCTCAAAGTGGCCAGACATGGCCGCGGCGAGAACATCTATCTCATCCGCTTTCATTATGTGCCGCCCCGCGCACGGTCGTCGCCGCGCACTGGCGCCAGGAAACGCCGCAGCTGAACTGATTGCGCGCGCACCCACGGCTCGCTATCATCGCTTTCCATGTTCCCTTACGATCCCACGCTTGCCGCGGCCGTGGCCGCCGCGCCGCAATCCATCCCCGATGTGGTCAGTCTCCTCGAGACCATCGAATCCACCTGCGTCGACACCGACGGCCTGAAGTGGTTCAACTGGCTCTATCTCCAGGTCACAAACGCGGTCCAGGCCCGTGTCAATGCAGGCGGTTTCGCCGACCCTGCGTGGCTCGCGGTCCTCGATGTGCAATTCGCCGGCTTCTACTTCGCCGCCGTGCAATCCGCGCTCACCGCCAACACATCGCCCGGCTGCTGGCAGGCTGTCTTCAACGTGCGCAACCAGATGTCTATCGCGCGCATTCAGTTCGCGCTGGCCGGCATGAACGCGCACATCAATCACGACCTGCCGCAGGCCATCGTCGCGACCTGCCAGGCCACCGGCATCGCGCCGCAGCACGGCACCGCCCAATACAACGACTACACCGGAGTGAACGCCACGCTCGATGCGATCATCAACACCGCCAAGCAGGAGCTCAACGTGCGCCTCGCCGGAGACGCACTCCCCGCCGTCACGCACCTTGAGGACCTGCTCGCCGCCTGGAGCATCTCATCCGCCCGTGAAATCGCCTGGAACAACGCCGAAGTCCTCTGGCACATCAAGGACGTGGCTCCAGTCTCAACAGCTTTTCTCGATTCGCTCGACGCAGCCACAGCCGTCACCAGTAAGACACTTCTTGTGCTGGTTCCTTAACGCGGAAACCTTATCTCGCGCGCCATGCCGTAAAATTTCTCCTAGCATGAAGTGTCCTTATTGCGGTTTCTCTCAGGACCGGGTCGTGGACTCGCGCGAAAGCAAGGAAGCCGACTCCATTCGCCGCCGCCGCGAGTGCGAGAGCTGCAACCGCCGCTTCACCACCTACGAGCGCATCGATGAGATCCCCTACATGGTGGTGAAAAAAGACGGCCGCCGCGAGCGCTTCGACCGCCAGAAAATCCTGAGCGGCCTTTTGCGCGCTTGCGAAAAACGGCCCATCTCCTCCAGCCAGTTGGAGACGATCGTCGACGCGACCGAAACCTTTCTCGTCGACGCCCCGGAACGCGAGCGCACCACCAGCGAGATCGGCGAACTGATTATGGAGCATCTCAAAGCCCTCGATACCGTCGCCTACATCCGCTTCGCTTCGGTCTACCGCGACTTCAAAGACGTCAGCGAATTTAAGGAAGAGCTCGAAGGCCTGCTGCGCAACCACAGTCCCGGCAAGGGAAAAAAGTGAGAAAAACAGCTGTCAGCTATCAGCCATCAGCTCTCAGCGAAAGACGTCGGTTCCAGTTTTGAGCGACCTTCGCCCATTGAAAGCTGACAGCTGATAGCTGACGGCTGATAGCTGATAGCTAGGAGCTAGGAGCTAGAAACTATGTCTGAAGCAAAAACGCACAAAATCACCCTCATCCCCGGCGACGGTATCGGCCCCGAAGTCACGCAGGCCGTTCTCCGCATCCTCGAAGCCACCGGCGTCAAATTCGAGTGGGAGCGTTTCGCCGCCGGCGCTGAGGCCTTCGAGATTCACGGCGAATACATCCCGGCTGCGCTCTATGAATCCATCGCGCGCAACCGCGTGGCGCTCAAGGGCCCCGTCACCACGCCCATCGGCGGCGGCTTCAAAAGCATCAACGTCACGCTGCGCAAAAAATTTGATCTCTTCGCCAACTTCCGGCCTGTCCGCGCTCTGCCCGGCCTCGAAACCAAGTGGCCCGGTGTCGACCTCATCATCGTGCGCGAAAACACTGAGGGCGAATACGTGGGCCTGGAGCACGAGGTCGTGCCCGGCGTGGTCGAGAGCATTAAGGTCATCAGTGAAAAAGGTTCCACGCGCATCGCCCGCTTCGCCTTCGAGTACGCTCGCAAACATGGCCGAAAGAAGATCCACTCCATTCACAAAGCCAACATCATGAAGCTTTCAGACGGTCTCTTCCTGCGCTGCGCGCGCGCCGTCTCCGAAGAGTTCCCCGATATCCAGTACGGCGAGCATCTCATCGACAACACCTGCATGCAGCTCGTGATGAATCCCTTCCAATACGACACGCTGCTGCTCGAGAATTTGTACGGCGACATCGTCAGCGATCTCTGCGCCGGCCTGGTCGGCGGTCTCGGCCTCGTCCCGGGCGCGAATCTCGGCACCGAGTGCGCGATCTTCGAAGCCGTCCACGGCTCAGCGCCCGATATCGCCGGCAAGAACCTCGCCAATCCCACGGCCCTTTTGCAGTCGGCCATCCTCATGTTGCGCCATCTCGATGAATCTACTGCGGCAGACAAAGTGCAGAAGGCTCTCGAAACCATCTACAGCGAGCGCAAGACCCTCACACGCGACGTTGGCGGTGCAGCAGGAACCACACAGTTTGCCGACGCAGTCTTGTCAGCAATGGGCTGAGGTGCTCTGGCAGCTCGCGGCCTGCGCCGTTATCGCAAGTTCTCATTCATCTTAGTTTTCACTCATCGTTCTGCGAGAGAATCTGTGAGATCTCTGCCCGGCCGCTGTTCTCCCGCGGCAGAGTATTGCGCAGAAATATTTTCTACTGCTCCGCAACTTCGCCAACTGCCCAGGGTTTCCACAGCAACAGGCCGGCCTCTTTAATCCATATTCGCGCTACACGGAAACTTATCTCTCTCGGGGGAACGTTCCATCAGGAGGACCGTCATGAAGGGCACGTCGCTCGCTCTCTGCACCATCCTGTTCGCCGCGCCGCTGGCCGCATACGCGGGTGAGCAGATCATCCCGGCAGGATCTCTGCTCAGCTGCACCGTCTCGGAGCCAAAACTCTCATCCAAAACCACCAACATCGGCGATCCAGTCCTGTGTCAGCTCGGCATGTCGGAGCGGTACGGACGCTCCGTCCTGCCCTATAACAGCTACCTCGTGGGCCGGTTCGAGGATTACAAAGATCCCGGCCACTTTGTCGGCAAAGGATGGATGGAATTGAAGTTTGACCGCATGGTCATTGAGCCGGACACCGTAATTCCCGTCGATGCCCGCGTCGTCGATGTGCCTGGCTACAACGTAGACAAATATGGCCGCATTCTGGGCAAAGGCCATGCCGTCCGCGACACGGTCGAATGGATGATTCCCGTCCTCTGGCCCATCGACCTCATCAACCTGCCCCGCCGCGGCCCGCGTCCCACGCTCAAGGAAGAAACCCGCCTCACCCTCAAAGTGATGGATGACTTGGGCGTACCGATGAACGATCAGCCGATGCCGGAGCAGGATCCCAACGGTCTCTACCGTCGTCCAAGCACCTATCAGGCGCCGCCTCCGCCGCAACCGCAGCAGGCGCCCGTCGCCATGGACTACAACCCCGCACCACCCCCGCCGCCGGTGATGGCCTACCTGCCACCTCCCCCGCCGGTGGTTTACTACGCACCGCCGCCGATCATCGCACCGGTAATCGTGCCGCGGCGTTCTGTCATCGTCGTGCGGAACGGCTACGCCTACCGCGTCTTCGTTCCATGATTTAACCGGAATCGGGCCGATAGGGTTCCTCGCCCATCGGCCCAATCTGTCCTCTGCACCATCCCTCGCGCCCGCACCCGCTCATCCCACCTTCGTGCGCACTTTGCTGCCTGACCGCACGCATCCTCCTGTACACTGGAATGTTCAGGACCATGAAAACCAAATATCCAATTGGCATTCTGGGTGCAACCGGCGCGGTCGGCCAGCGCTACATTCAGTTACTCGAGAACCACCCATGGTTTCAGATCACCTGGCTCGCCGCCAGCGACCGCTCCAGCGGCAAGCCCTACGCCGAAGCCGCCAAGTGGCGCCTCGACACCCCGCTGCCCGAGCGCATCGCGAAAATGATTGTCTCGCCGGCCGAGCCGGAAGGTGCCCCCAAGATTATCTTTGCCGCTCTCGATGCCGCCATCGCCCGCGAGATGGAGCCCAGGTTCGCCAACACCGGCTGCGCCGTGGTCTCGAACTCCAGCGCCTACCGCATGGCCGCGAATGTGCCGCTGGTGATTCCCGAAATCAACGCCGATCACCTGCACCTCATCGAGGAGCAGCCCTCGCGCCGCGACTCCGGCGGGTACATGGTCACCAATCCCAACTGCTCCACCATCGGCCTCGTCATGGCGCTCAAGCCCATCGAGGAGCGCTTCGGCATTGAGCAGGTCTTCGTTACCACCATGCAGGCCGTCTCCGGGGCCGGCTACCCCGGTGTGCCGTCCATGGACATTCTCGGCAACGTGATCCCCTA
>JASHVE010000286.1 GCA_030039675.1 Acidobacteriaceae bacterium
CTCTCAGGCCAGGTTCCCGCCGAGCTTCGCCGCGCTCTTGTCGGGATGGGAAGTGAGATCACGCGTGGCCATGAGCCCGTGTCGATCGATCTTTGGGCCGTGCATCCTGGCGGCCGCACTGTTCTCGATGCGGTGGAGAAAGGGCTGAGCCTGCGCGAGGATGCGCTCGCGGATTCGCGTGCCGTTCTGGCGCGCTACGGCAACATGTCGTCGGCAACCGTCATGTTCGTCTTCGAGCGGCTCATGCAGCGCGCGCAGCCGGGCCAGCGAGGATGCGCCATGTCGTTCGGTCCCGGCGTCACGGCGGAGACAATGCTCTTCCATGCCGCGTAACACGCCGAATTTTCGCCGCCGCGCGCAGCTCACGGAGCTCATGGATGAGCCGTGCAGCCGCGAGGAGTTGCGCGCCTGCCTTCGTGATCTCGGCACGGTCAACCGCCTGACGCTCGGATATAGGCCGCTGCTCGATTGGCTGAGCAGCATGGCCTCTGCAGCGCCAGGCCCGCTGCACATTCTCGATGTGGGCTGCGGCTACGGTGATGGCTTGCGGCGCATCGCTCGCTTTGCGGGCGCTCGCGGTATTACGGTTGAATTGACCGGCCTGGACATCAACCCGGATACGGTAGCCATCGCCGCTGAAGCCACACGCCCTGCAACCAATATTGCCTGGGTCCACGCAGATGTGTTTGCCTACCGGCCTCGCAGGCCCATTCATCTTGTCGTCAGCTCGCTTTTTGCACATCATCTCGACGAAGAGAACATCGTGCGATTTCTAACCTGGATGGAGTCGCACGCCGTGCTCGGATGGTTTGTGAACGATCTCTCGCGCAGCGCGATTCCCTATCATCTCTTTCGCGTCTTTGCGAAGCTGGCGAATTTTCATCCTTTCGTACAACACGACGGGCCTGTTTCTATCGCACGCTCTTTTCTACCCGAAGACTGGCAGCGAATGTGCGCGGCCGCCGGCCTGAGGAGAGACGAAGTTTCCATCCGCGCATATCGGCCTGCGCGGCTGTGCGTCTCACGCAGCAAGGCGGAATGCCCATGAGCTCCCGAACGATCGAGCACCTTGTGATTGGCGGCGGGCCCGCGGGTTCCATGGCCGCTATCCGGCTCGCGGAAGCGGGACGTCCCGTGATGCTGATCGAAAGGGAGCGCACGGACCACCACAAGGTCTGCGGCGAGTTCCTCAGCCAAGAGGCTGTGGCCTATCTTCGTCGCGTCCGCGTCTCGCCCGCAGATCTGGGTGCCGTGCCCGTCCGTCGTGTACGGCTTTCCGCAGGCCGACGCTCAGCGGAAGCGACACTTCCCTTTCCTGCTCTCTCGCTGTCTCGGCGCGTGCTGGATGCAGCATTGCTGGAACGCGTCGCTGATCTTGGCTGCGAGATCATTCGCGGCGTATCCGTCGACCGGCTCTGCGCAGAGGGCAGCCGGTGGACCGCGCAGTGCAGCGACGGCCAAGCCATGAGCGCACAAACCGTCTTTCTGGCCAGCGGCAAACATGACCTGCATGGCTGGAGCCGCGGCAACGGCGTGCAAAACGATATGGTCGGCTTCAAGTTGCACTGGCGCCTGTCCGCTGCACAGACCCAGGAATTGCGCGAGTGTATGGAGCTCTTCCTGTTTCGCGGAGGATACGGGGGGCTGGCCCTCGTAGAAGAAGAGATCGCCAATCTCTGCCTCGTTGTACGACGGGAGGAACTGCGCAGGATGGGCGGTTGGCAGGAAACGCTCACCGCGGCCGTGCGAGAGAACTGGCGCTTGCAGCGTCTCCTCGAAGGCGCGGAGGGTTTGTGGCCCCGGCCTCTCGCGATTTCGCCGATACCCTACGGCTATCTCGCCGCGCAGGCGTGTGGTCTTTGGCGCGTGGGTGACCAGGCGGCCGTAGTCCCGTCGTTCACCGGCGACGGCATCTCGATCGCATTGCACAGCGGGCGTCTCGCCGCGCAAATGTGCCTCAGCGGCGAGAGCGCCGATGCCTACCTCCAAGCTCTGCGCACGCAACTAAACGGGAGCGTTGCTCTGGCGACGCGGATTTCGCGCGCCATGGTGAGCAGTGCCGGGCGCAGCTTCGGTGTAATGACCGCATCTCTCCTTCCTGGCGCAATGCGCTGGATCGCCGCCGCTACGCGCATCCCGGCGACTGCGCTTCAGTTCGACGGACCGGTTTGACCGCCCTCACATTGCTTTGGCGTTCCGCAGAAGCTCATGCCGGATTCGCAGCCGTTATTGAAAGATTTTCCGCACGCATGCCGACGACGAGGACATGGGTCTCTTCCGCCGCTAGACGAGGATTCACGTAAACATGCCGCTCGCTAAAACGAATGCGCGCCGTGAAGCCTGCAGTTCCTAGCACCTTCCAGAGATGCGAAAGAAAGGGCGCATCGCCGTACCAGCAGAGCTCGCGCTCTTTTACCCCGCCATCGAGCACGTAGCGAATCGCCGCCGAGGTGATCGGCGCCCCAGCCTGCGTCGCTGGCTGGATGAGACGCGCATGGAAGCGCAGCACACTGCTGCCGTCCGTGCTGGTACCCTCAGGAAAAAGCAAGATGGGAAAGCGATGCGCGAGACGCTCGGCAATCTGCGCTGCGGCAGCGCTGGCGCTCGCATGGCTCAACCGGTCAAGAAAGATCGTGCCGCCCGCGCGTGCGGCCTTTCCAAAGTATGGCCATCGCTTCACTTCGATCTTCGAGACGAAGAAGCAGGGCATGGCTGCCGAAAAAAGGACGATATCGAGGTAGCTGAGATGATTCGAGACGACAAGGCCGTTCTCCGGCGGCAGGCCTTCAACCGAGTAATGAATGCCAAGGCTGGCCAGCACACTGCGCGCCGCTGCCTGCAGCCACAGCGCGCGACGCTCCAGCGTTAGCGGGCCGCGTAGACGCGCGAGCCAGAAGCGAAGAAAGCAACCAGCGAGTGCGATTCCGAGCGCCACAGCGCGCCGGAACCGGCGCAACCTCATTGCGTGAGCGGCGCCAGAAATCGGTTGCGCGCGGAGGCGGAGAGCAACTTGAGGTCGAGCAGCGTAAGAAAATCGATCGTGTGGAACTCGCGGTCCCACGCCGGCGGAGCGGCGATCCGCGCGCCAATGGCGAGATAGGTCTTGAGCAGCTTCGGAACTTTGACCGGAGCTGGCCCACCCGGCGCGATGTCTTCCGGTGATCGATCTGGTGGGAGCGACATTGACTGTGCCTGCGCTTCCTGTTGCTCGTCGGGGCAAGCATAGTCTGCGGTTGGGACGGTCTCGAATTCACGCGCAACCCGATAGTTCTCGAGCTGGCGATACATCCGCCAGCCTTCGGCAGGATCGCATGAGTTCAGCGAGGAACAACCCAGCAGATAGCGAAGCCCCATCTCGTGAGCATACTGCGCAATGCCTCGCCATAACAACGTAAGTACTTCCGATGTGCGGTGCTCGCGGTCGATGGCGGCGCGGCCCAGCTCAAGGATGCCTGCACGCAATGGCTCATAAGGAGCGAGGTCGAACTCCTGCCCAGAGTAGTAGCCAAGATGGCGTGCAGCCGTGGGGCCCGATTGCATTCTGTAGGTGCCCACCACGCGGCGGCTTGGCGCATCTTCCACAATCAAATGCTCGCAAACGGGATCAAAGCGGTCGGTATCCATGCCCGTCTCATAAGAGCTTTCCAGCCCTTCGCCGAGTTCGACGTTGAACACCCTGAAGCGCAGCCGGCAGGCGGCTTCCAGATCTTCGCGGGTCCGTGCGAGGCGCAGGCAATAGCTGCCCACTTCGGCGCGGATGTCCGGGCGAGCGGAAACCATGAATGGCGGGGGCGCAATGGTAGGAAAGGCGATTTCTGTGACGGGCGTGGAGTGAGGTGCGAGCTTGATGGGAACCTTGAACCGCATGCGTGGAATCACGGATGCAGTATGGCAACAAAGTTGTGAACAAACGGTCAATTCGATGCAAAAACGGTGCAAATTTCGTGTTAGCAGGGATTGGCCGCCGCAAAGGGAGATTCCCTTTGCCGCCGGATTAACTTTGTACTATAACGTGAGCCATGAAAGCCGTCCGCCGCTCCATTGCCGCCGCAGAGTTGCTGTTGATCCTTCCCGCCGTGCTGTTTATGACCTCACTTTTCCTGCGCAGCGTGCAGCCGCTGCAATATGAACCTGCCCGCACAGCGCAACGGGTCGTCGACTGGTATGCCACGCGGCCGCACCTCGGGCTCTGGGTATTGCTTATCGCACTGCCTTTGGCGGTGCTTGCAACAGGCTGCGCTACGTTGGTGCGCAATTGGAGCGCCGATGCTGAGCTGCGCTGCGCCGCATGGCAAACGATCGCTGCGGTTCGCGCACACCTGGCGACGCTGTTCGTGGCAGTGGCCACACTGATCGCCGGAGGCATCCTGGCGATCGTCGCGCTGCACCTGCTCGCAGACTGAGGATCGCCTCCCCTCACAAGCGTTACAGCCGCGCGTAGTACTCCGGAGCTACCGCGCCGGGTCGTAGTTCAGGTTAGGCCCGAGCCAACGCTCCACCTCGGCGACGCTCATTCCCTTCCGTCGTGCGTAGTCCTCCACCTGATCCCGGTCGATCTTGCCGAGCGAGAAGTAGCGGGATTCCGGATGCGCGAAGTAGAGGCCGCTCACACTCGAACCGGGCCACATGGCGAATGACTCGGTGAGCTGAATGTCCGTCTTTGCCTGCACATCAAGCAAGCGCCACAGCGTGCCCTTTTCTGTGTGATCCGGACACGCCGGATAACCCGCAGCCGGCCGGATACCCCGATACTTCTCCTGAATGAGCTCTTCGTTGCTCAGGCTCTCATAGCAGCCGTAGCCCCACTCCCGCCGCACTTGCTTGTGCAGACATTCCGCGAATGCCTCGGCCAGGCGATCGGCAACGGCCTCAGCCATAATTGCGTTGTAGTCATCGTGCTTGGCGCGAAAGCCGTCGCACAGTTCTTTGAGGCCGATGCCGCTCGTCACCGCGAAGCCGCCGATGTGATCAGGCAGCGCGGTCTCCTTCGGTGCGATGAAATCGGCCAGGGACCGGCACGGAGTGTTCTCCCCGGCGTCGATTTGCTGGCGGAGGAAATGAAATCGATGGAGCACCGCGTTCCGAGTGCCGGCAGTATAAAGTTCGATATCGTCGCCCACTGCGTTGGCACCAAAGAATCCATAGACGCCGCGCGCCGTGATCAGCTTCTTCTCGATGATTTGATCGAGGAGGGCATTGGCCTCGGCAAAAATCTGCCGCGCCTGCGTGCCGTATTGGTCGTGGTCGAGAATCCGCGGATAGACGCCTTTCAGCTCCCACGTGTGGAAGAACGGCGTCCAGTCGATGAACTCACGCAGCGTGGCAAGAGGAAAGTTGTGGAGCACGCGCACACCTGTGAACGAAGGAGTGAGAATGTCCTCTGCGCGCCACGTGATCGGCGTGCGCTTCGCTCGTGCAGCTTCAAGCGACACAAGCTTGTGGCGCGGCGCCGCATGCATCTTGCGCAGCTTCTCGTAGTCGGCGCGATGCTGCTCGACAAACGCGGGCCTGCTCTCGTCGCTCAGGAGACTGGTTGTCACAGGCACGGCGCGGCTGGCGTCCAGCACATGAACGACCGGCTCGCTATAGCTCGGTGCGATCTTGACAGCGGTGTGCGCGCGACTAGTAGTAGCTCCGCCGATGAGTAGCGGCAGCTTAAATCCCAGGCGCTCCATCTCGCGCGCCACATGCACCATCTCATCGAGCGATGGCGTGATCAAGCCGCTCAAGCCGATCAGGTCTGCCTTCTCGGTCCTGGCCCGTTCGAGAATCTTTTCGGCGGGCACCATCACACCCATATCGATCACTTCGTAGTTGTTGCAGGCCAGCACCACGCCTACGATATTCTTGCCGATATCGTGCACGTCGCCTTTGACGGTCGCAAGCACGATCTTGCCCTGCGTCTTCACTGCCTGCCCGGCCGCGGCCAGTGACGCTTTCTCTGCTTCCATGAATGGAGTCAAATACGCGACGGCCTTTTTCATCACGCGCGCCGACTTCACCACCTGCGGCAGGAACATCTTGCCGGCTCCGAACAGGTCGCCCACAACGCCCATGCCATCCATCAGTGGGCCTTCGATCACCGCCAGCGGCCGGCCTAACTTCACGCGCGCCTCTTCGGCGTCGGTTTCGATGTAGGCATCGATGCCCTTCACCAGCGCGTGGGAGAGCCGTTGTTCCACCGTGCCGGCGCGCCACTCCTCTTCTTTCTTCTCACTCGCGTCTGCGCTGGCTCCCGCAGCCTTCAACACTTCGCCGAACTCGACCAGACGCTCCGTGGCGTCAGGACGGCGGTTGAGCAGCACATCCTCAACCAGTTCTTTCAGCTCAGGCTCAATCTCTTCGTAGACTTCGAGCATGCCGGCGTTGACAATGCCCATATCCATGCCCGCAGCGATCGCGTGATAAAGAAACGCCGAGTGCATCGCCTCGCGCACCTTGTTGTTGCCGCGAAAGCTGAATGAGATATTCGACACGCCGCCACTCACTTTCGCATGTGGCAGGTTGGCTTTGATCCAGCGCGCGGCTTCGATGAAGTCCACCGCGTAGTTGTTGTGCTCCTCCATGCCGGTGGCAACGGTAAGGATATTCGGGTCGAAGATGATGTCTTCAGGTGGAAAGCCAACCTCATCAACCAAGATCCTGTAAGCGCGCGCGCAGATGCGGATCCTGTCTTCATAGGTCGCGGCCTGGCCCAGTTCATCAAAGGCCATGACCACTACCGCCGCGCCATATTTCAGCACCGTGCGCGCATGCTCGCGGAACTTCTCTTCGCCTTCCTTCAGCGAGATCGAGTTGACGATGCCTTTGCCTTGCAGACACTTCAACCCCGCCTCAATCACTTCCCACTTCGAGGAGTCCACCATGAAGGGCACTTTGGCAACTTCGGGCTCGCTCGCCAGCAGGTGCAGGAAGCGCGACATCGCCGCCACGCCGTCGATCATGCCCTCGTCCATGCAGATGTCCAGGACATTCGCGCCGTTTTCCACCTGCTGCCGCGCAATGCTGACGGCTTCCTCGTACTTCCCTTCCTTGATGAGCTTGGCGAACTTCGGCGAACCGGCCACGTTGGTCCGCTCGCCGATCATGATGAAGACGCCGGGCTGTTGGGTGAAGGGCTGCGATCCCGATAGATGAAGAGGCTTCGTCTCTGCAATCACGCTCATGCCCGGCTCTCGATCGGATCGGCTTGGGATTCTTCGGTCAATGCCGGCTCCAGTTTGCGCGGAGGCTGGCCCTCCAGCACCTTGGCGATGGCGGCGATGTGCTCGGGCGTATTACCGCAACAGCCGCCGGCGATGTTAATCAGACCCGCCCGCGCAAAGTCCCCTAAATATCGCGCCATATCCTGCGGTCCAAGATCGAACCCCGTTTCAGAAAGCGGGTTCGGCAGGCCCGCATTCGGATAACAGGAGATCGCCACGTCAGCCTTGTCGGAGAGCTCGGCCAGAAATGGATACATCAGGTCAGGACCTAGCGAGCAGTTAAGCCCGATGGAGATCGGCTTCACATGCCGCATTGCATACCAGAACGCCTCAATCGTCTGTGCGGAGATCATCGTCTCGCCGCCGCGGCCCACGGCCGCCGAGATCATCACCGGCAGTTTTTTGTTCTGTTCTTCGAACACATCCTCGATCGCCACACGCGCCGCCTTGGCATTCAGCGAGTCGAAGATCGTCTCCACCAGAAGCACGTCCACGCCGCCGGCGATGAGAGCGCGCACCTGCTCTTTGTAAGCGGTCTTGACCTGATCGAAGGTGACCACGCGAAAGCCCGGGTCGTCGGCATCGGGCGAGTTCGAAAGCGAGACGGTCAGCGGCCCAATTGCTCCGGCCACAAATCGCGGCCGGCCGGTCGCATTCGCCACGCGGTCTGCCCACTCCCGGCACTGCCGCGCCGACTGCTCATTGATCTCCGAAGCAAGATCCTTTAGAAAAGACGTCTCGATGACCTTCTGATAAAACTCCGGATCCTTTCGCCCGCCGTGCTCACGCGGATCATCGACAAAGAACTCGCTCTGCGCAATACTGGTCGCACCGAAGGTATTCGTCTCGATGATGTCGGCGCCCGCCTCCAGAAAGCGGCGGTGAATGTCGCCCACCATCTTGGGCTGCGTGAGCGAGAAGAGATCGCCGTTGTTCAGCAGATCTTTCTTCGAATCTTTAAAGCGTTCCCCGCGAATGTCGGCTTCCTTCATGCCGTAGGTCCTGATCGTCGTGCCCATCGCTCCGTCGATGATGGCAATTCGACTTTCGAGGATCTTTTGAAGGGGATGCTGGTCAGCCGCTGTCATGGAACATTCCTCGAGTAAATTCGCCGAGCCTGCAGGCCGCAAGAAGAATGCCCGGGGGAAAACGGCCTTATATCAAGAATATCGAACTTCTGTGCCGCGCTCGAACCGGATCGTGGCGAACGCAGCCTGCACGCGGCTGGACTGCGCAGGGTACCGCCTCAACGGGGGCTTATGGCCCCCGCCGCACGACACGATAAGGCTGAAAAACCGCTATACACTGAAGACTGGATAACGCAATGTTCAAGTTTTTCGGCGGAAAGAAAGAGACGGATACGGAACCGGCGGCCGATCAGGCCGCAGACAGCGCTCCAGAGCTGAGCGACGCCCCAGTGGAGGAGCGAAAGCCCGGCTTCTTTGAGCGGATGCGGCAGGCAGTGTCACGCACCCGCGAATCGTTCTCGGCCAAGATTGCGGATATCGCCGCGATGACGCGCATCGTGGACGACAGCGCGCTAGAAGAGTTGGAAACCGCTCTGCTCACCAGCGACCTGGGTGTACCCACCACAATGGCCGTGCTGGACGCGCTGCGCGACCGCGCACGGCATCATGAAATCGAGGACGGGGCCGAGTTGCGCAGGCTGCTCAAAGAGCAGCTACAGGCGATTCTGGAGGCTCCGCAGCGGCCCATCCCAGCGCCCGATGTGCTGCCCAAGGTTACCTTCCTCGTCGGCGTCAACGGCACCGGCAAAACCACGAGCAGCGGCAAGCTGGCGGCCTGGAGCCGCGCGCAGGGGAACTCCGTTCTCTTATGTGCTGCTGATACCTTCAGAGCGGCCGCAATCGAACAGCTCGAAGTGTGGGCCGCGCGTTCCGGTGTGGAGATGATCAAGACGCGGCAGGGCGGCGATCCCGCAGCGGTGCTCTACGACGCGGTCTCGGCGGCCAAAGCCCGCGGCATTCAGGATCTCTACGTCGACACAGCGGGCCGGCTGCACACCAAGTCCGGTTTAATGGATGAGCTCGAAAAGATGCGACGCACCGCCGCGCGCCTGGTTCCCGGCGCTCCGCACGAGGTGCTGCTGGTAATGGACGCGACGACGGGCCAGAACGGCTTGCAGCAGGCGCGGCTGTTTACGGAGTCAGCAGGCGTAACCGGCATCGTGCTCACCAAGCTCGACGGCACGGCCAAGGGCGGCATTGCCATCGCCATCGCCCGCGAGCTGAACCTGCCGGTGCGGTTCGTCGGCGTAGGCGAGAAGATGAGCGATCTGCTGGAGTTTTCGGCCGCTGATTTTGTAGAGTCGCTGGTGGGTTAGAAATGAATACGGTGTTTCATCCGATTGGTGATCGCGACGTCTATTGGATGCAGCGCGCTCTCGATCTCGCGCAGCGCGGCATCGGCCTCTGCTCGCCGAATCCGGCGGTAGGATGCGTAATCCTTGATCGTGCCGGCCAAGTCATAGGCGAAGGCTGGCATGAGTACGATCTGGTCGACCACGCCGAAGTCGACGCGTTGCATGAAGCCAAAACTCATGCAGGTGAGCGGCTGCGCGGAGGCACGGCCTATGTCACGCTGGAGCCATGCAATCATACCGGGCGCACGCCTCCCTGTACCAGCGCGCTGATCGACGCCGGATTGGGCCGCGTCGTGGCAGCCACGGCCGATCCGAATCCTAACGTTGCCGGCCACGGCATGGAACGTCTGTTCGCCGCGGGCATCGAAACGACCCTGGGTGTTTGCGAAGGCGAAGCCCGGCGGCTCAACGAAGGCTTCGCACGCTGGAGCCAGCACAAGCGTCCGCTTGTGCTGATGAAAGTGGCCATGTCGCTCGATGGGCGCATCGCGCCGCCCGCCGGGCAGCATCCTCCCGGCGAGGCCTACTGGATCACGAGCGAGGCTGCGCGGGCAGCCGTGCAACCGCTGCGCTGGCAGGCCGATGCCGCCATGGTCGGCGTCGATACCGTAGTTGCCGATGACCCTCTGCTCACCGACCGCAGCGGCTTGCGCCGCCGCCGGCCGCTCCTCCGGATCGTGCTCGACTCCGCGCTGCGCATGCCGCTCGACGCCAAGATGGTCGCGACCGCTCAGGACGACGTTGTAATTTTCACTGTGTCGAACGACGAAAAGCGCGCCAGCGAGTTGCGCCAGCGCGGCGTGCGCGTGGAAGTGCTGCCCGCCGAGGCAGGGCGTGTGCCGCTCGGCAAAGTGCTCGACAAGCTCGGCGAAGAGGGCATTCTCACGCTGCTGACCGAAACCGGCACGCGGCTGAATACGGCGCTGCTGGCCGGCGGCCTCGTCGACCGCGTGCACCTCTTCGTTTCGCCTCAGATCATGGGCTCGGATGCGGTGCCGGCCTTTCGCAGCATGCCAAGCTTTCTGCAGATGCCCAACGTTGAAGTCGAGCGCTATGGCAACGATCTGGGCTTGTGCTCGCTGCTCCGCGATCCGTGGCCGAAAGGACAGGGATCGGGGACCAGTTCGTAGTTCACAGTTCTTAGTGGTCAGTGACCCTCTTCTCTGTTTTCTGGTCCCTTAGAATCAAACCATGTTCACCGGCATCATCGAACAAACCGGCACTTTCGTCAGCTTGGAACAGCGAGGTGGCGTGTGCCGTATCACCGTCGAAGCGCGAGGGATCGCCGGCCAGCTCCGTGAGGGCGATTCGCTCGCCGTCTCAGGAGTCTGCCTGACCGCCCTCGACGTGAACCCCACCTATTTCTACGCGGACCTGGCTCAGGAAACCCTGGACCTCACTTCGTTCGGCATCCTGAAGCCTGGCGCCAAGGTCAATCTGGAACTCCCAACCGCCGCCGGAACCCCACTGGGGGGTCACGTAGTGCAGGGGCACGTGGACGGCACCGGCGTACTGACCGCCCTCAATCCAGTCGTCTCCGAAACCAGCCCGCACTTCGACCGCCAGACCACGGACTGGACGCTGAAGGTGCGCGTGCCAGAATCTACCCGGCAGTGGATGGTACACAAAGGGTCGGTAGCCGTTGAGGGCATCAGCCTGACCATCGCCGGCTTTGACGGCGAGGAGATTACCGTTGCCGTTCTTCCGCTCACCTACTGGCGCACCAACCTGCACACGCTCCGCGCAGGCGCGCCGGTCAACATCGAGGCAGATGTCCTGGTCAAACTAGCCGCAGCCCGGCTGCAGGAATCCCAAAAATCGGCCGAAGTTCACGACTTTGAGCTCACCGAAGCCTGGCTGGTTGCAAACGGATTTTAAGTTCCGTGCTACTATTGAACTGGTCAATCCGACCGGTCGATATGCAG
>JASHVE010000287.1 GCA_030039675.1 Acidobacteriaceae bacterium
GCGCGATCGCTTCAGGCAGCACCAGTGGCTCCATCGCGTGCGCATCTTCGGCGGGGATCCGCACCGCGACGAACCGCTGCCACGCGCGGCGCGCACGCGAGGGTTGCGCACGCAAAGAAGAGAGCGCCGTCGCCGGAAAATGCAGCATCGATTGAATCGCAGAAGGACGGATGGTGGGCTCGAAGAGAGCCGCGGCATGCGAGACGAGCGGAACGATATCGTGTTCGCCCACAACCGGAGCGGTGGCCCCGTAAGCCAGGGCCGGCAACAGGTCGGCAGCCGAGATGCGCTGCGCGGTGAGCACGCGGTCCATGGCTGAGAGCGAAAGGCGGCGGTGGCCGCGCAGAAAGTTGGATAGATGGGGCTGGCCAAGGCCGGTCTGGCGAGAGAGCAGAGAGACGCTGAGCGTGCCTCGTTGAATCCGGCGCAGCAGTTCCAGACGAAGCCGGTCGTGAAGCTGAGTGAAATTCATCTGTGGAAAGTTTGCTGCCAGTAATCAAAGCGCGTGGATACTGTTTTCTTTTAGAAAACTTATCTTGGGGAAATATCCTCAATTTTCAGTCTTTGGCCGCGGGTTGAACAGGTTGCGACGTTGAGACCAGCCGCCCGTATTGACTCAAAATGGAACTGTTCTTTAGATTAGGTTCACTCAATTTAGCATTGGCCTGTGGGAATCCTTCCCCTAAATGCTTTACCGCCTGAACGGCGGAGGGGGGATCTTTGTGTCGTGGATGGCGAGTCCAAGCATGAGGGATCGATGCATTGCGACGCGGACCTCCTGCTGCTTTTCCAGAGCCGTGGTGTGCGGCGACACGGACAGGCCGATTGAACCTTGCGATCTGCGCGCTGAGGCCATTGAGATAACCGGAGAGCAAAGGCGGCAAGTCTCCCCCCGGCCCGGACGAAGGATCCCGGCTGTTCCTGCCTGCTTCTTTTCGACCCGCGTAGCGGTTGGCGCGAGAAGCAACACGAACGGAGAGAGGGCCATGGAATTGCGCGTGCAATTGAAGATTTGTGAAGGGTGCGGGTCGCTTTTCTACCGCGCTCAGATGGAGGGAAAGATTTATTGCCGAGGTTGTGAGCAGAAGCTGAAGGAATTTCCATCGCCGGAAAGCCGCAAGCGGCGCGGACGGCGGAGTGGGCCCACGACATTGCCGCGGGTTTGGGGCGTGATCGCGGCCATGGAGGGCGCACGATGAGCGCTGCCCTCCTGTTGACGATGGTGTGGGGAACGAGCGCGGCGCAGACAGACTGGCGGAATTCGCAGGGAAGCTGGGAAAGCAGCGCGCACGACAAAGCGGAAACGACAACGGCCGGGACACCTGCGAGCCTGGCCTTTTACCGGAAGCATACGGAGAGCATTTTGCGGCGCTATCTGTATGCCTCCATGCAGGTAGGACGCGCGCCGTCGATTCTGAGCGAGCCGGTGGCGCGGGGATGGGCTTCAAGCCGGCCGATTCGCACCTTCGAGGATGCGGTGATCTTCGTGCTCGACGTGGAGCGGTGCCTGAACCGGCTGGTTCCGCTCGACCGGCAGATTCTGAGCCGCGTGGTGCTGCAGGAGTACACACAGGCAGAAACGGCGGCGCTGCTGGGAATGAGTACGCGCACGATCTCGTACAAATTCCCGCAGGCCCTGGACCGGCTCACTGAGCAACTGCTGGCGACGGGGCTGCTGGTGCTGCCGCAGTGAAAGCATCGACGAAGAGGAGCGCGCGGTGCGCTCTTCTTCGCCGGCTGCACTCTGCAACACAGTCGTCGTAAGCTTCAACTCACGGGACGCGCAGACTTGCAGTTGCGCAGCAGAGCGTGTGGGGAGTTCTGATATGGTGGATGGTCGCAGACCATCTCCACGAGGAGCCGCACGCATGTCTCGCTTTTACTGCTCGACTGCCGCTCTCTTTCTACTCGGCGCTGCCATGCTCACGGCGCAACAGCCTGCGCCGACTACCGCGGCGACGGCGCCTAACTCCGACACGAGCTACATCGACGATACGGGCACCGTGCATGTGACGCGCGTGGTGCCGTTGCCACAGACGGTGAGCCCGGAGGCACAGCGATCGCTGGCGCGGCAGGTTCCGGACCAGGGCCCGCCGGAGTCGCTGGAAGAGCGCCGGGCCCGCACGGACGCTTCTTCAGCCGCGGGACGCATAGCGTGGACGAAGCTTTGCCCCAACACGATCGAGGATACGAAGATGGCCGGCGTTCCGGTACGCGTGATTACGCCGGAGGGTCTGCCGGAGGGGAATCGCGACAAGGTGTTGATGAACCTGCATGGCGGCAGCTTCAATGCGGACTCCGGCTCGTACACGGAGACGATTCCCATTGCCTCCTACACCAAGATGAAGGTGGTCGCCGTCCTTTACCGGCTGGCGCCGGAGAATCCGTTTCCGGCGTCAGTAGACGATGCAGTATCCGTCTACAAGGAGCTGCTGAAGACGTACAAGCCGGACCACGTCATCATCTATGGGACGTCGGCGGGCGCCATTCTTACGGCCGAAGTGGCTGCGAAGATCAAGCAGCTCGGCCTGCCGATGCCGGCGGCGCTGGGCATCTTCAGCGGCATGGGCGACTTTGCGCGCAACGGCGATTCGTGGTCGATCTACTCTCTGCGCGGCTTTGCGGGACATCTCGATCCGCCGGCTCCGGGACCGCACGACCCGTATTACCTGGGTGGCACGGACCCGCGCGACCCGGTGCTTTCGCCCATCTATTCCGATTTGCACGGGCTGCCGCCGACGCTGTTCATCACCAGTGGCCGCGACGCGCTGCTGAGCGGGACGGTGAACCTGCACCGCGCGTATCTGCACGCGGGAGTGGACGCGCGTCTGGTGGTATTCGACGCGCTGCCGCATGCGTTCTGGTACGATCCGAGGCTGCCTGAATCGATCGAAGCCAATCACCTGATGGCGGACTTTTTTCTGGAGCATCTGCCGAAGTGAGGCGTGGTTGACTGCGGCTGAGGCGGCGTGGTCTTCTGGTGAGGATTGGCCCTCACTCTCCCATGTTGATCCGTTCCAGAGCGCCGCTGCGACTTGGCCTGGCCGGAGGCGGAACGGACGTTTCCCCGTATTGTGACGAGTTCGGCGGCGCGGTGTTGAACGCGACGATCGATACGTACGCGTATGCCGCGCTGGAGCCGTTGGCGACCGATGAGGTTGAGTTTGTCTCGGCGGATCTGGATCGGCGTGCGCGCTATCTGGCTGCGGCAGAGCTCGCGAGCGACGGCTGCCTCGACTTGTTCAAGGCCGTTTACAACCACGTAGTGCGCGAATACAACGGGGGCAAGCCGCTGAACCTGCGCATGAGCACGCGTGTGGATGTGCCGGCGGGATCGGGACTGGGCTCGTCGTCAACGCTGGTGGTGGCAATGCTGGCGGCTTATGTGGAGTGGCTGAATCTGCCGCTGGGCGACTATGAGCTGGCGCATACGGCGTTTGTGATCGAGCGTGAAGAGGCGGGACTGAAAGGCGGCAAGCAGGACCAGTATGCGGCGGCGTTTGGCGGTTTCAACTTTATGGAGTTCGGGCGCAACGGCAGCGTGCTGGTTAATCCGCTGCGCGTGAAGGAGTGGGTGGTTTCAGAGCTTGAAGCCTCGCTGCTGCTTTATTTCACCGGCGACTCGCGGGCATCGGCGGAGATTATTCAGGAGCAGTCGCGCAATGTGCGCG
>JASHVE010000288.1 GCA_030039675.1 Acidobacteriaceae bacterium
CTTTCGGTCTACAGTAATTCCGAAAATGCTATAGAAGCTTGACCGCGCACAAATACTGCACTTACGCTATCCCAACGGAAGAACCGGCAAAATCCCGCTGCTCCCCGGATTCCGCTTCAAACTTTACTGCGTTGAGCATGAGTGATAGGGCAAGGAGCTGACTTTCGATCAGGCCTGGGCCTCGCTTCTTTCGACAGACCGGCTAGGGCTGGCGAAACGAAGTCCCAGCAGAGTCTGCCTCCCGCATGGCTTCTACCACCAGTTTCTGCGTCACTGCCACCGGCTCGTTGTACATGGTCTCTCCGGGTGCACTAGCCCGCTCCGCGATCGTTTCAAGAAGTTCCCGGCTTGGGTTTTTGATTCCCACGTCGCTAAACGTCTTCGGGAGTCCCACGCTCGTCGAAAATTCCAGCACTTCTTTCACCACGGACCGGGGTTGCGACTCCAGCATCAATTGCGCAAGCAGCCCAAATGCAACCTTTTCGCCATGCATGTAGCTGTGGGTCTCCGGCGCCGTAGTGAGACCATTGTGAATGGCGTGCGCAGCGGCAAGCCCGGAAGACTCAAAGCCGAGACCGGAGAGAAGCGTATTCGCCTCCACCAATCGTTCGAGCGCATCGTTCGGCTCCTGGCGCCGAAGTGCCTCGACGGCGGCTACGCCGTCGGCCAGAAGCGTCCGATAACAAAGTTCAGCTAACGCCAGAGCGCTTCTCGTAGAGGCTCCGCCGCGCATATTTTTCATACCTGCATCGACGCAGGCTTTGGCCTCAAACCAAGTGGCCAACGCATCCCCCATTCCGGCTATCAAATGACGCATGGGGCTCTTGGCAATCACCGCTGTATCGACTAGTACTAGATCCGGATTGCGGCGGTAAATGCGATATTCTTCCACCGCTCCCGCCTCGGTGTAGATGACCGAAAGCGCACTGCACGGAGCGTCACTCGAAGCGATCGTCGGACAGTTGACGACGGGAAGCGCCAAATCGGCCGCAATGGCGCGGGCTGTGTCGAGAACTTTACCGCCGCCGGCCCCGATGACAACCTTCACCTCAGCGCCTCGCGCTGCCTGGCATCCGCGCCGGATCTCCCCCGCCGTGCATTCGCCGCCAAACTGAAAGACCTCATGGCTCATGCCTGCGCTTGAAAGGGTCTTCGTCCAGGTCTCTGCGAGCAAGCGGATGGCGCTGTGTCCGGCAACAATGAGCGCTGGTCCATCAAATCCAAGGCTGCGAATCTCGGAACCAAGTTGCTCTGTCGCATGGGGTCCCTGCGTGTAGCGGGCAGGAGCGCAAAATACTTTGAGCATGGGCCAATCCTCTCCGGGCGACCGGGACACTATATCCGGCCTGTTCGCCGTAGCTCTCATCCTACCTCTCGGCGTGCCCAGGATTACAGACGCACGTACCATCTTCAGTGCTTCAGACATGATGTGCGAATCGAGCGAGACAACTGATCGACTCTCGTCCGGTTTCGCTACACCCTCGTTCAGCTGCGACGGTACAAACGGGGACTCTTGCCGAACTCTGCTCGAAAAGCGTGATTGAAGTTTGACACATCTCCGAACCCGCAACCCAGCGCAATTTCAATGATCCTGGTGGGCTCCTGCTTCAGCAGCATGGCTGCCCGACGCAGGCGAGTCCGCAGCACGTACTGCCGCGGCGTGGTGCCAGTGAGGTCTTGAAAACAGCGCAGAAAGTGGTAAGGGCTGAGCCGCGCGCTCGCCGCCAATTCTGTTAACCCGTGCGGCTCTTCAGGATGTGCTTCGATCGCCCGAAGAACGCGAGTGACACGCGCCAGCGAACTGGCGTGGAGCGTACATTTCCGGCTGCTCAACCCATGTTGCAACTGTGTCGCATGATCAAGGACCTGAAATGCGATTTCCTGAAACAGGTTGCAATCCAAATCGTTTCGCAGCAGCATGGTTGCCTTGGCCACAAGTGGGGACAATGCTCGAAGTGCGGGAATGCGCGGAATCCGGAACTGCTGCTTCGGAGCTATTTCCGACCGTTCAGAGAAGTCTTCTGAATAGTGAAACGAGATGCAGCGATCCCCGGTACCATGCTCATGACCGCACTCAAACGATTCATGGGGATTTCCGAGCAAGAACGAGCCCGGCGTCATCAGTTCGCAACCGGTCGAGGTTCGGTATTGAAACGTACCGCTTAGCACCACAGCAATTGAAATCTGGGAATGCTGCTCTTCGAAGGCGCGATCCTTCGGCCCCGCACTGCAAACTACATCGTAAATCGACCAGCCATCACCGGCTGCGAGAGATCGCGGTTTCTGAGATCCGCACTCGCTTGTCAGGGTGTGAGCCTGGCAGTTCTGCAGAGACGCGTTGTCGACCGCAATTTTCACCAAGAACCCTCACCCCCGCCTGCTCGAGAATAGAGTGTAACAAGCACCCGGCTAGTTGACTTCGCGTACTTGATTTCATGGTGTGAGGGATTTAATGGCGATTGCGGGAGCAACAAACGATCTTCTGACAGCTGTTCTGGCCGCGCGTTGGAAAACCGTGTCTGGAAAATTCGCGGATCTGGCGAGGGAAATTCCCGACGACAAGTTTGAATCGGAGCTGGTAAATGGAACCCGGACTTGCGGAGACGTACTCCGCCACGTGACTTACTGGAACCGTTATATCGCGGATTCTTTGAACGGCAGAAAGGCTCACGACAGCGCCAATGAACTGCCCCGCACCGACTACCCCCGCAGGGCTCACATTTTGGAGGCGCTGGAGAAAGCTAATGGTGAAATCGCAAATGGGATGAACCGGAACCTCGATGCGAAGACGCTGGAGCTTATCTGCATGGCGTTCGAACATTTAAGCGAGCATTATGGTCAGCTCGTTGTCTACGTCCGACTGTTGGGAGCCATCCCTCCCGCATCACGGCCCTGAGTCAATGGAGAGAAGATGGCGACAATATGCAAAGAGATCACGGTTAATGCAACGGTCGAGCACGTCTGGGACCTAATGCGGGATATTGGCGCGTTACACACCCGCCTGGTTCCCGGTTTTGTTGTCGATACAAAGCTGGAACCGGGCGCCCGAATCGTAACCTTCGCGAACGGCGGAGTGGTTCGCGAGCGCATTGTAACGGTCGATGATGATGCTCGCCGCCTGGTCTGGAGCGCGACCGGAGACCGCCTGATACATCACAACGCGTCTGCGCAGGTACGCGAGGCTCCAGACGGGCGCACTCGCATCACGTGGATTGCCGATCTGTTGCCCGACTCCGCAGCTGAAGTGATCGACCAAATGATGGATCTTGGCATGACCGCGATGCGGGCCGCAATCAATGAATTGTCGTAAGAGGACATCAGTGCCATGGTTTGTGGAGGTTTCCTTCTGAATCAGTTCCTCTCAGTAGGTGTCGACGGCGGGACCGGCGTGAAATTACGCTTCTATAGCGGACGCACCTGCCTCGGCTCG